>JABDPH010000222.1 GCA_013042925.1 Eudoraea sp. | reverse complement strand
GTAGGCAGATGCCTGTCCAGGCAGTTCTCCGTTATATTGAGCTCTGCACCCTCAAACCATTTAATTTCAGGCTTTGAAAAATCCCAGTTTAGTACCCTATCCCATTTTGAACGCCACACAAAATGCTCTTCTGCTATTTCTTCCCAAAAAGCTTCCGGATTCTGAACCGACTTGCGATATACCTGAAAATATTCTTCTAAATGTTTAATGTGATAATTACTCATGCCACTTTTATTTTAATGAAAACCTGCCTCCTTAACCCCACTGGGTATTCGGATATCCTCCACAATTTCCTGCACCTCTTTTGGAGGATCCGGTGTCAATAAGGAGATAATTATGGATACTATAAAGTTAAGTAACATAGCTACAGTACCAAAGCCTTCGGGAGAAATTCCAAACCACCATTCCTTTGATGTACCCCCACCAAACATATCAAACTTAAACTTCAGCATATAAAATAACATAGCAACCATTCCAACAACCATTCCTGCTACAGCACCCTCTTTATTCATCTTTTTATAAAAGATACCCAACACTATGGCCGGAAAAAAGGAGGCAGCTGCTAAACCAAAAGCCAGAGCAACGGTGGCAGCAACGAAATCTGGTGGATTAATCCCAAAATAACCTGCAATACATACGGCTACTACTGCCGACATTCTTGCAATAACCAGTTCATTTTTATCTGAAATATTTGGACTAAACTGTTTTTTAATTAAATCATGTGAGATGGAAGTGGAAATAACCAGTAACAATCCTGCTGCAGTAGAAAGTGCGGCTGCCAAACCTCCTGCAGCCACCAACGCTATTACCCAATTGGGCAAATTAGCGATCTCAGGGTTGGCCAGTACAATAATATCCTTGTCTACCTGCAGTTCATTGATCACAGGATCTGCTACATATTGAATAATTCCATCCGAATTTTTATCATCAAATTTTAACAGGCCGGTAGTTTCCCATTTAGAGAACCATGCAGGCATTCCCGCATAATCCTTGTTGCTTACGGTCTCTATTAAATTTGTTCTCGCAAAAACCGCGATCGCAGGGGCAGTAGTATAGAGGATGGCTATAAAAAACAATGCATAACCAGCAGATTTCCTGGCATCTTTGACTTTCGGAACGGTAAAAAACCTGACGATTACATGAGGTAAGCCCGCAGTTCCCACCATTAATGCCGCAGTAATAAAAAATATATCAATCATAGGCTTGGAGCCATTGGTGTATTGATCAAATCCAAGCGCTGTGGACAATCCGTCCAGCTTATCCAATAATGAGACACTTTCTCCAATTAAGTTACTGCCCATCCCTAGTTGAGGAATAGAACTACCGGTCATTTGAATGGAAATAAAAATAGCCGGTACCATAAAAGCAAAAATCAACACACAGTATTGGGCTACCTGGGTATAGGTGATTCCCTTCATGCCTCCTAATACGGCATAAAACAAAACGATAATCATTCCAATGATAACTCCAGTGTTAATAGGAACTTCTAGAAATCTGGAAAAAACGAGCCCCACACCACGCATCTGGCCGGCCACATATGTAAATGAAACCAGTAGTGCACAAACGACGGCGACCGAGCGTGCTATATTAGAATAGTAACGGTCTCCAATAAAGTCGGGTACCGTAAATTGTCCAAATTTTCTAAGATAAGGTGCAAGCAGAAGAGCAAGAAGTACATACCCTCCGGTCCAACCCATTAAATATACCGAACCGTCATAACCGCTAAAAGATATTAAACCGGCCATTCCAAGAAAGGATGCGGCTGACATCCAATCTGCAGCTGTAGCTAATCCGTTTGCCCAGGCAGGTACATGACCACCGGCAACATAAAAATCTTTAGTAGAACTGGCCCTGGACCAGATTGCAATTCCTATATAAAGTAAAAAAGTTAAGACAACAATGGTAAGTGTCCAGGTCTGTACATCCATGCAAATAGTCTGTTTTGTTGGTCTAGTTTATTCGTCGAACCCGTATTTCTTATCCAGCCGGTTCATTAATCTGACATATATGAAAATCAGGATGACAAAGACATAGATAGACCCCTGCTGAGCAAACCAAAAACCTAGTTTAAATCCGCCTAGTTGAATGGTATCCAAGGCATCCTTAAATAGAATTCCAAATCCATAGGATACCAAAAACCAAATACCCAACAAAATTGCGAGATACTGCAGGTTTTTTTTCCAATACCCCTTGGCTTTAGAATTCCGACTCATTAAAAATATATTTTTCTAAATATAAGTATTCCCAATAATTAACGGGCATGTAAGGTAAATTTTTTGAATTGCATTTGAGATACTATGTAAGTAGAAGTGGAAATTGTATTGACTAATCTAGTACAGCCAGTATTTACAAAACCATTATAATTTAAGGATAAACTTAAAATAAAAGGTCATAATTTAAGACAACTATTAACTGTCTTTCATTCTGATTATGCAACTGTTCCAGGCAAAATACTCCACTCTTACAATTATTGATAATTTTGTCCTCGCCATAACCAATGGAGTACAAGATATTTGAAGGTGAGACACCTTGTTGCTCAAGGTAGTTCTTAATGGCATCCGCACGTCGTTGTGACAATCTGAAATTTGTGGCACTTCCGCCACGACTATCTGTATGGGATTCTATTCGCAGTTGTAATTGAGGAAAATTTTTCACAGCAACCACGGCTTTATCCAGCTCAGCCGCCACTTCGGGTGTTATCGCATACCTGCCCTTTTGAAAAAAGAACTTCTTCATTTTAATTACAGTTTGATCTTCCTTCTCTTCTACAAGGTCATCCAGAAACAAAAGCTCTAAATCAACCAAATTGTTATCCTCGAGATCCTGAATTGCATCTTCATCAAAAGCCTGAATTGTAGATGAGTATCGCTCTTTCGAAACCTCAACCATAAGAGATTCTCTCCATGGAATTTCCAATCTGTAGGACCCATCTTCCTTGGTGTAAATTTCTTTAATAAGGTTTAGGTCTGTAT
>JABDPH010000221.1 GCA_013042925.1 Eudoraea sp. | reverse complement strand
CTACAGAGACCAATATAGCCAGATATAGAGAGCAATTAGATAAACTTGGATTTTCTTTTGACTGGAACAGGGAGGTCCGAACTTCTGACCCGAAATATTACAAATGGACACAATGGATATTTATTCAACTTTTTAATTCCTGGTATAATATAAGCAAGGATAAAGCAGAAGAAATAGAGAATCTTATAGAAATTTTTGAGAAAGAGGGGAATATCAATATCAAGGCTGCATGCGACGAAGACACCCCGAAATTTACTGCTGCAGATTGGAATAAACTGAATCAAAAAGAACAGGAAGAGCTATTATTAAAGTACAGATTGACCTACCTGGCAGACACTGTGGTTAATTGGTGTCCTGCTTTGGGAACAGTTCTTGCGAATGACGAGATAATTAACGGTGTTTCTGAACGCGGAGGACATCCGGTTGTGCGGAAGAAAATGACTCAATGGAGTATGCGCATTACGGCATATGCACAGCGCTTGCTCGATGATTTACAAGAAGTAGATTGGCCTCAGTCTCTTAAAGACGCACAGGCAAATTGGATTGGCAGATCGGTGGGGGCTACAGTCAAATTTAATACAATACCTTCAGAAAAGAGTAATACCTCATACCCTATTGAAGTATTTACTACCAGACCTGATACTATTTTTGGAGTAAGTTTTATGACTCTCGCTCCGGAGCACGAACTGGTATCAAAAATAACTACACAAGAACAAAAGGAGGCTGTTGAAACCTACGTTCAAATGACTTCCAAAAGATCAGAACGTGATAGGTTGGCCGATGTAAAGACCATAACAGGTGTCTTTACAGGTGCATTTGTTGAACATCCTTTTACCGGGGAATCAATACCCATTTGGATTGGGGATTATGTTTTAGCGGGTTATGGTACCGGAGCTGTAATGTCCGTGCCCAGCGGAGACCAGCGCGATTATGATTTTGCAAAACATTTTAAAATTCCTATTCCAAATATTTTTGAAGGCATTGATATTTCTGAGGAGGCCTTTACAAATAAAGAATTGACCATAATTACTAATTCCGGGTTTTTAAACGGATTAGACTTTAAGGAAGCTACCAAAAAAGTAATTTCTGAACTTGAAAAAATTAGCAAAGGGCAAGGGAAAGTTAATTTCCGCCTTAGAGATGCTGTTTTTAGTCGTCAACGTTATTGGGGAGAACCTTTTCCGGTTTATTATGTGGATGGAACGCCAAGAATGATCAGTGCAGACAATTTACCATTGACATTGCCGGAAGTAGAAAAATATTTACCTACAGATACCGGAGAACCGCCTTTGGGGAACGCTTCAATTTGGTCCTGGGATATAGAAAAATGTAAAGTTGTAGACAATTATTTAATAGATAACAAGACTGTTTTTCCACTAGAACTTAATACAATGCCCGGATGGGCAGGCAGCTCCCAATATTTTAACCGGTATATGGATCCGGACAACAATAAGGCAATTTTCTCAGAGGAAGCAATTAACTACTGGCAACAAGTAGATCTCTATATCGGTGGTGTTGAACATGCCACAGGACATTTGTTATACTCTCGTTTTTGGCAGAAATTCATGTTTGATAAGGGAATGGTTCCACATGAAGAATATGCCAGAAAATTGATAAATCAGGGGATGATCCTTGGAACAAGTGCATTTGTTTATAGAGAAGAAGGTACAAATAAGTTGATTTCGGCAGGGTTAATCAATGATCTCAAAGTTATTCCATTGCATGCTGATGTCTCTTTGATTAATTCATCCGATGAATTGGATATTGAGGAATTTAAAAAATGGAGACCTGAGTTCAAGGACGCCAAATTTGTATTAGAGAATGGAAAGTATATAGTTGGACGAGAGGTTGAAAAAATGTCCAAATCTAAATACAATGTAGTAAACCCGGATGAAATATGCGAAGAATTCGGGGCAGATTCGCTGCGTATGTATGAAATGTTCCTTGGGCCACTTGAACAGGCCAAACCTTGGAATACTGCCGGTATCTCAGGAGTATATGCTTTTCTAAAAAAGTTATGGCGACTTTATCATTCTGGCCCGGCGGGTAGTTTTCTGGTTTCCGAAGAGTCACCGTCTAAAGATGCACTCAAATCACTTCATAAAACAATAAAGAAAGTGGAAGAGGATATAGAGCATTTCTCATTTAATACTTCAGTAGCAACGTTTATGATTTGTGTAAATGAACTTTCTGCTCAAAAGTGCACTAGCAAGGCTATTTTAGAACCACTCGCAATTTTGGTTTCTCCATATGCCCCCCATATTGCTGAAGAACTTTGGGAAAAATTAGGTCATAAAGAATCTATTTCAACGGAGCCATTTCCAAGATTTGAGCCAGATCACCTTATTGAAAACAGTAAGGAATATCCGATTTCATTTAACGGTAAAATGCGTTTCACGATGGAGCTTCCTTTGGATATGGGAAAAGAAGAAATGAAATCTGTGGTTATGGCTCATGAAAAAACAAAGGCGCAACTTCAGGGTCGTATCCCAAAAAAAATAATTGTGGTTCCAGGCAAAATTGTAAACATCGTAGGTTAGTTCCTATCTAACTTTCACTTGTAAAAAAAAGCCGTCTAGTTACAGCAATTGGCCTATTCAGATATGAACACTGGTAAGTATTTTTACTCTTTGTTAATATAGAAATAGTCAAATAATTCTGTCTATAATATTTAATACCCCCCCCCATTAAACTAATAAAAAATGTTTAAAAATATGAATTAACTGGAGTATACCCCCATTTATTTAGGGGTAAAATATGAAAAATAGTTATATATAGAACATTTACCCTACATTTTGTCGATTTTATTTCATTATCTATAAATATTGTTACATTTTTGAAATGAACATAAAAATCTAAACAAAATGATTATAGGGGTGCCTAAAGAAATCAAGAATAACGAAAGCAGGGTAGGAATGACTCCTGCTGGAGTATTTGAGCTAGTTAAAAACAATCATACGGTTTACATTCAATCCGGTGCGGGTGAAGGAAGCGGATTTTTTGATGAGGACTATAAGCAAGCCGGAGCGATGATATTAGATACTATTGGGCAGGTTTATGCAATGGCCGAAATGATTGTTAAAGTGAAGGAACCCATAGAAGAGGAATACGATTACATCCAAAAAGGACAGCTGGTATTTACATATTTTCATTTCGCTTCCAGTGAATCCTTAACAAAGGCCATGATAGATAGCAAAGCAGTTTGTATTGCCTACGAAACTGTAGAGGATGAGGATGGAACACTGCCTTTATTGACCCCAATGTCTGAAGTTGCAGGTAGGATGGCCATACAGCAAGGCGCAAAATATCTGGAGAAACCTGTAAAAGGAAGGGGAGTTTTATTAGGAGGTGTTCCCGGGGTAGCCCCAGGAAGGGTTTTGGTATTAGG
>JABDPH010000216.1 GCA_013042925.1 Eudoraea sp. | reverse complement strand
ATTGCATATCTTGACGCTAACGGAGATGGAGTAACTGACATATTTATGGCCACCGGGGAATACTTATTAGAAGGGGAAGTAAACAGTATTTTAGCTATCAATGATGGACAGGGGAATTTTACATCTTCTACTTCTGAATTTGGAGATAATATGCCACCGGCTACACATGCCAGGAAATCTATTGTATTCGACTACAATAATGATGGTTTGGATGATGTATTTGTATTTGACCATGGTTACGACAGCAATCCGTTTCCTGGTAGTAATCCTAAGTTAATTATTCAAAATAGCCCCGGTTCCTTTTCTTGGTCCAAACTAACAGATCAAACCGGTTTTCATCACGGGGGAGCCGCTGCGGATATCGATAATGATGGAGATATAGATATTTTTGTTGGTGGTTTTGAGCCATTCTTCTATATAAATAGTGATGGAAATTCACTGACAAAAACCGACAATTTATTTGACAACAGCATTAATAAAGTATTCAGTGCAGAACTTATCGACGTTGATGCTGACGGCTATGTTGATCTAATTGTAGGTGCGCACGAACAAGATGGGGATAATACTTCCGTGTACTGGGGCAGTTCTTCAGGTACATATGGTAGTTCCTCACGGACTATAGTACCAGAATTACCAAATTACGGTACTGTTTTAGATTTTGAAGCAGAAGATGTAGATGGTGATAATGACAGAGATTTGATTATTAATCGAACTGGCGGAGGAAATAACAACTTTTATAATGGGAGACGCGTACAGTTATTGTTAAATAATGGCGGTCGACAATTTGTTGATGCAACTAATCAAATAGACGATCCAGGGCTCGATACCGATATCTGGTTTCCTTGGTTAAGGGCACAGGATGTAGATAGTGACGGTGATATAGATATTATCCCTGACGACGCGGGGTATGGATTTAGCTATTTAAATGACGGTAGCGGTAATTTTGTAAAAACAAGTAATTAAATTCTTTAGCGCATCGTATTAATACAGATTCTTAATTCTAATTAGACGGAAAATCCGTTCGAACAAATACAAAAAGCCATAAAGTAATGTTTATGGCTTTTTTATCTACTAATTTCATTTCAATTTACCCCAACCACCCCTCTCTATTTAAACTTCTATACTGAATAGCCTCGGTTATACACCCGAATGTGTAACTCTAAAGCACACAACATAGAAACTAAGGCAACAGGTTACAATTCCTTTCTATGAAATAAACCTGTTATTGTATAGTACAAAACAGGAATTGAATATTTCCGTACCTTGGAGAAGTAACCGACAACCATCACTTCTCATGATTAATTTTTTTAGAAAAATCCGACAAAAACTACTCACTGAAAACAAGTTCAGCAAATACATATTGTATGCCATTGGTGAGATTGCTTTGGTTGTCATTGGTATTTTAATTGCACTTCAGGTTAACATATGGAACGAAACTCGAAAATCTCAAGAATTATTTGACAGTTATATTTCACAGCTCAAAGTAGATGTAGAAACTGCCATTAAAAATGCTAATCGATCAGGAGAATTCTCAAATATGCAAAGCGTAAGAGCTCAGAATATAATTGACTTTTTACTAAACCCTGAAAGCAACGTTGAATTGAAACAATACAAAGAAGCAATTGACCTTTTGGGTAGATATTCAAGCATAGAGGTAAGTGTAGGTAACCTTGGTGAGCTACTTTCGGGGAAATTGGATAATGTTTATCGAGACCAAGACTTAGTTATTAAGGTGCATGCCCTGCAGGGCAGTTTAGCGAACAACTTAGAGATAACACAAAGAATGGCTCGAAGGTTGGAAGAATATCAAGCTGAAATTATTAAGTTCAGAAATCAAATGTATTTTTTAAATTACCCTACAAATAATCAAGATTGGATATATGATAGTGATTACTGGAGTAATTCTCCTCAATTTCTATTGAACACCAAAAATATCGCTGATGCAAATTCTTCGTATTCTACAATCATCGGTTGGTCAGTTGAAGAATTGAGAGTGTTTAAAGAATATCTTGATGAATTATATTTAATAAAAGAATAACGAAAGCACAACAAAGGCTATAATACATAGATGTTTTGTTGCATTGTTATAACATTCCCAAGTGCATTCCTTTATTATTTAAATTGAGTATGGCTTCCGTTAAAACCCCTGTAGCAAAAGATCAGGGATTATTAATCTTTTCGTTTGCCTCCCGAATTCGGTTCGACATTTTTTCCAGCAACCTGTAAGCTAAGGATGAGTCTCGGTTTATGGACTTGAAGAAATTTCGCTTATCAATTGTGAGTATTCTGACCTCCCCAGCAGCCCGGATGGTACACGAGCGCACATCGTTCTCAAAAAGGCTCATTTCTCCAAAGAAGTCCGACTCGCCCAGTTCTGCTACCTTTTTGTCTCCTTCAGGCGTTTCATGGATTACATCTACCCTGCCCTCCTGAATCACATAAAGGCATTTCCCCTTGTCTCCTTGTTTAACAATGATTTCTTTGTCCTTATAAAGTTTGCCCAGCTTCTTGTTTTTCATGACTGTGACGATTAATTATTGATATGTTCGATGCTATCGTACTCTTAACTAGTCCAAAAAGAAGACTGGGATGAAGGAAGCGCCTAAGGATATTTCTGTAACCTGCGCTGCCTGTGAAAGTATCCCAAAGAGCAGAGCTCATATTTAGCGACGAATGCTCTTGTGCTTGTTCTTTTCCAACCCGGTCCAGCAATCCTCTTTTTAAAATAGCAGATTTTTGAATGATTCTGGTGACCCAGAAGATCCATTTTCCAATCCAGTTATCCTTGTCAAGGTCTCTGCATATAGGTTTATAATATTTTTCAAAGTGTCTTTCACTGATACCTTCAAAAATAACAGCACTCGCGGCGGCTTTTGCTGTAATGTAGGCGGCACCGATCCCATTCTTGTATAATTTGGAAGAGGCCGAATCACCAATCAACACCACCCGATCAGCATATGCATGATTGCCTTGTTTTACGTTGATATAGGGATAGCACTGGCAAGGCAAGGCTCTTTTAATTGGAAAATCTTCGGGGAAACACAACCTTACCTCTTTGGAGCTGATAAAATTCTGCACGATATCTTTGTCTATGTCCTTGCCCAACAACACAAGGGTTACATAATTGTATTTGGGAATCAGTGCCCCGAAGGTAATTT
>JABDPH010000215.1 GCA_013042925.1 Eudoraea sp. | reverse complement strand
AATACCCATAATATATTTAACTGCCAATAATGATGACGTCACTTTTTCCAGGGCTAAAGAAACGCAACCCTATGCTTATATTTCCAAACCTTTTAATAAAATTAATCTTCAGCGCACCATTGCATTGGTTGTTGAGAAAATAAAGGATAAAGGTGGTTTAAAACAAATACAGCCCGAAAGTAATTTGCAGGTATTGCCAGATCGGATTTTTATTAGGCATAATGGGAGAATGGTAAAAATATTATTAGACCAAATTCTTTATATAGAGGCAGAACGGAATTACTGCAATATCATCACAACGCTTGGCAAATACCTCGTAGTAAGTACTTTAAAAACAATTGAAAATGAGCTAAAGGCCAGCTGTTTTTTACGTGTCCACAGGTCATTTATCGTAAATATCTGTAAATTAGATGTTATAGCCGATAGTCATCTTGAGATAGACCGAAAGGTTATTCCAATTAGTAAATCATATAAGGAATTTTTACTTGGTAGATTGCACACCATTTAACAGTTAAAAACCTTTCTTCTACCTTTTATTTACTTATTCAGGTGTTTTCTTCACTTGTTTATTCATGGCTCCAGCTATAGCGTTCCCACCGGAGGTATCCTTTTTTTTTAGTTCATCAATTATTCTGGAATGATCTTGTTCGCGCCCTTGCGATAGCTTATATGCTGCCTGTATTTCCTTTATTTCAATTTCAAAGCCAACAACACCTTTTACTTGCCTGAGCGTATTCTTCGACATATTATTAAGAGAGACCGGATTTTCTGATTGCCGTTCATATTTGTCTACCAGTTTATTTAGCGAAGCCATAAGCGCTAGCTCATCCTGTATTTTTAATTTGCCATATATGTGCACGGCAATATAGTTCCAGGTTGGAACTTCTTCCTCTTTGTACCAGGACGAAGAAACATAACTGTGAGGACCGTTAAAAATACATAGTACTGTAGTGCTCTCGTCAAAATATTTCCATTGTGGGTTGGCTTTAGCAATATGGCCGTAAAGGATATCCTTGCCATTACTATCCTTGTCTAATTCCAAGGGGATATGCGTTGCCCAGGGTTTACCGTCTATTTGATTTATTAAAATTCCAAAAGAATTATTTATAATGAATTCCCTAACCTCTTTAAGGTCTTCATTTTGATAAAGCTGTGGTATATACATGGTTTTGTGCTAATATTCCTGGTCGCAGGTGAAGCTAATTTACAATTAGTCATTCTAAAACTACAGTTCGGTAAGTCTTTTTTAATAGATCGGCTTTTTTGGGGCACTTTTGAACCATTAAAATATAAGGCTCAATTAAATGAATAGACCTGGCTCCGGCCCCAATTATCGCAGATTAGCTTGTCTAAGGCTGAATGGGAAATGGATTCAACGCAATACATTGGAAGAGATAGCTCCTTATTACAAAGACTTGTCTCGGTCAATGGAACTTTTTGCTAACTTTAAACCTGAAGGCCCGTATTATACTAATAGAGGAAAGGAAAAAGTAACTATGAATTTCATTAATTGCCGGGAAAAGAAGTTAAATAGCGAACATTAAGGTTAAAAATTATGCGATATCTGTTTAAGACATTCATGGTAGGAATATTGGTAGGATTAGTCCTGTCAGTTATCTTTCTTAGTGTTGAATTCTTTGCCAATGGCTCTGTTCAATTTAATAAAGAATTTTTTACAGGCGTTGGTTATACCCTGCTTTATTCTGTAGTACTCACACTTATTAACAGTTCTTTTTTTGTCTATTTAAATAGGCGTGTTGTATGGAAAAAGTACAGCAGGTACAGATTGGTCATAGGGGCTGTTGGTGGTGTTTTTTTAACTATGGTTGGTATTCTTTGGATACGAATATTGATTCGGATGGGATTTGAGGGAGCCAATTGGGAGGAGTTCCTTGCCGGTGAAAGGACCATATATTACTTGATAGCACTAATAATTACCATTGTTGTCTCCATTTTTTTTCATGCACTTTACTTTTACAGGGCTTTGCAGGATAAAAAAGTCAAGGAGCAAAAGATAATTGCCGGTACGGCTTCCGCTAAGTTTGATGCTTTAAAAAATCAGCTGGATCCTCATTTTTTGTTTAATAGTCTTAATGTTCTAACCAGTTTAATTGAGGAGGATGCCGATCAGGCTCAAAAATTTACTACTTCACTTTCTAAAGTATACCGATATGTTCTGGAACAAAAAAATAAAGATCTCGTAACCGTTGATGAGGAGCTTCAGTTTGCAAAAACATATATCCGATTACTAAAAATGAGATTTGAAGACAGCATTGTCTTTGATATTCCTGAAAGGTGCAGTAATCCTGAAGCTAAGATTGTCCCATTATCCTTGCAACTTTTGCTGGAAAATGCGGTTAAACACAATGTAGTTACAAGTACAAGGCCTTTGCATATTAAGGTTTTCGAAGAAGGCGGCTCACTTGTCATTCAGAATAATTTGCAGGAGAAGCAGGTGGTCAGGAAGAGTAGTGGAGTGGGTCTCAGGAACATTCAACAGCGGTATAGTATCCTCTCAGATAGAGAAGTTCAGATATCAAAGACTCCGAAGGATTTCAAAATTTCATTGCCTATGCTTACGAAGATGGTTAGTACGAAAGAATCACAACAAATCTATATTAGCGACAAGAGATATCAAAAAGCCAAAGAACGAGTCAATGAAATAAAAGGTTTCTATGGAAATCTCATTGCTTATTGCATTGTAATCTCTTTTTTAGTTTGGTTAAATTTAAAGTCAACAAATTTTCCATGGGCCATCTTTCCAGCTATGGGATGGGGTTTTGGGCTTTTAATACATGGCATGGAGGCTTTTGGTTACAATCCTTTATGGGGCAAGAACTGGGAGGAAAAGAAGATAAAAGAATTAATGGATAAAGATAAGTTTTAGTAAGGGAATCGGCTTATTTAAAGTTACAATTCATCTGTTTAATTTTACAGTTCAGGAACTAATATTTAGTGGGTTGACTAACATTTCGGAATTTTGAATTGTAATTAATATTAGAATAAATAACGATATAAAATCATGGAATACAACAGAAGAGAAGCCAGTTACATAAGGGCAAGTGAACAAGTAAAGGCTATTAAAGAATTTTATGTAAGTATTATTTTATACTTCATAATTATCCCAATTCTAATATGGATAAATTATCAGACCACAAGCTTCCCATGGGCCATTTTTCCTGCACTTGGCTGGGGATTTGGCTTGGTTGTAACGGGGATGGCTGCCCATGGAATTAATCCTTTGTGGGGCAAAGAATGGGAGCGAAAAAAAATACAAGAATTATTGAATAAAGAAGGTTTTTAAACTCTTCATTAAATAGATTCCTGAAATTACTAGAAGCAGGGACATTTTTAAACAACATAACCATTAACAAAACATATCATGGAAGATTTTAACAAAGAAACTAAGTACCTGAGGGCCAAAGAACGCGTGGATTGCTTAAAGAAATTTTATGGAAACTTAATGTCGTACATTATTGTAATTTCTTTTTTGGCAATCCTTAATTACTGGACAGATGAGTGGCGGTATATGTGGTTTTTATGGGTTGCATTCGGATGGGGGATTGGAATAGTTTTTCATGCAATCAGAGTTTTTAATTTGAATCCTTTTTTTGGCAAGGATTGGGAAGAACGCAAGATCAAAGAGATTATGCGGGAAGATGATCATCAAAACAGATGGGAGTAAATTATATATAGGTAATTAAATAAAATTAGATAAAGTGAATATTGATAATCAAAATAAGCTCGAAAGGGCTAAGAAAAGGGTAGATGCGATAAAAGGATTTTATATACATTTGGCTGTATACATATTGATCAATTCATTCATTCTTGTGAATATTTATATCAGGACAATGGCTGAGGGGGAAAGTTTCTGGAAATTCTCTACTTTTTTTACCATAATTTTCTGGGGAATTGGACTTTTCTTTCATTGGGCACATGTTTTTAATTTTAATCCTCTGTTTGGAAAGAAATGGGAAGAACGGCAAATTCAGAAATATATTGAGAAAGACAAACGCGAAGCTGATAAATTCAAATAGTGTCAGTAGAATGGTATGTTGCTCAAGAATTGGAAACTAAATGGAATTAATTAGGGAATAGGCATGAATGTATTGATTATTGAAGATGAAAAACCGGCTGCACGCCGTCTGGCCAGGTTACTTAATGAACTTGACGTTGAAGTTTCTACCATGCTCCATTCCGTAGAAGAAGCTGTTGAGTGGTTCCAGAAAAATGAGCATCCTGACCTTATCTTTCTTGATATTCAGTTATCTGATGGTTTGTGCTTTGAAATTTTTGATGTGGTTGAAGTGAAAAGTGCCATTATTTTTACAACTGCCTATGATGAATATGCACTTCAGGCTTTTAAACTAAACAGTATAGATTATCTTCTTAAGCCAATTGACGATGAAGAGCTGGAGAGTGCTGTTAAAAAATATCAAAACCTAAAACCAGATCATAATCAAATAAGTCTTGATTTTGAGGATATTAAAAAATTACTGGTAAACCCACTTGAACGAGAGTACAAAAAAAGGTTCACTATTAAATTGGGACAGCATCTGAAAATTATTAATGCAGATGAAATTGAATGTTTCTATAGTGAAAATAAGGGCACTTATGCCGCAACTTCAGAAGGAAGAAACTATCTTTTGGATACTACATTAGAAAACCTGGAAAATGAATTATCACCACAAATATTCTTCAGAGTCAGCAGAAAATTCTATATAAATATAAACCACATCAAAGACATTATTTCTTATACGAATTCCAGGCTAATAATCAAATTAAACCGTTATAATGAGCAGGAAATAATCGTCAGCAGGGAAAGGGTCAAGGATTTTAAGTTATGGTTGGAGTAAACCTAATTAAAAACCTGATATAAAATAATTTAAGTGTTACTATAGATTTTTCTTATAGTAGCTTTTTGACTACTTTTTAGGACTTTTTTTCCACCCTGTTGTCATCAAAAGCGGAAGGCAGTAATTTAGGTATCAATTTAATAAAAATTGGTAATAAAACTGCCCCTCCTGGTAATAAAAAAATAGCCAGAGAAGGAATGCTTTTAAAAATGTCTATTAGCTGATTCTGAACTTTTTTCTTCTCTTCCGGACTGAGGTCTTTAACCGTAGATTTGGTTAGCAGCTGCATCAATTCTTTACTCTCGGTAAGCTCCTTAAGAAGTCTTTTACTATTTCTTAAAATAAGTTTATTAACTACTTTGGCCATGCTATCATAAAACTGAATAGCCATGTTCGGATCTTTCAAAAAAGGAATATTTGAAGAATTTTTTTCAAAAAAAGAGGTAATTTCTTCAAGTGAACGGGAAATCTCCTTTCTCTCGAAGCCAAGATCTTTACCAATACCAAAGATAAATTCGGATTCCTGATATTCGAGCGTTTTGTCTTCCCAAACAGTAAGACATGCCACATCCAGAAAATACTGATTTTCCCAGATGGCCGGGTTATTTACTAGTTGATCTCTATAAGATCCGTCAAATTTTTGTTTTTCACCATCAATAAATGTCATCGAAGAAGTAAAAAGATGAGCTAAACGTTCATCAGTTTTATTTTTTTCTTTGGAGTTTAATGCATGCGAAGTAACATTTATGGTTAAGTATTCCAGGGTTTGTGCATGCTCCCTAATATTTTTACCTCCTATCAAATAATATTTAAAAGTAAGAACGTCAATAAATAATAGGGAATTTGTGATAATTCTATTGAAGGTTTTGCTAAATAC
>JABDPH010000197.1 GCA_013042925.1 Eudoraea sp. | reverse complement strand
TTCACCTTAACACATCTTCCTTTTATTTGTACAGCTTGTCCATCAAATTTATCCGGATCATTCAGTAAGGCTGAAATTTCAGGGTAAACTTTATAACTGATATTTTTATCTCCACGTTCATTCACTTCAACGGGGTCTTTTTTATCCTTACTTATTTGAGGTTTATCGGAGTCCCATGAAGTATATTTGGTACCATGCATCTGTGTTACTAGTTTAGTAACAAACCAAATAGAGTCAAAAACCCTGTCATGTATTTTACTCTTAAATTCAGTTTTAAGCAAGGCCTCTCTATAGAAGTAAGTTGAATCAAGATTTATCTCTCTTTTTTTAGTTGCTATCCAAAACTGATCTTTGTCTTCTTTAACTTTTAGATATACATATTTGGAGGCAGGGATTATCTCAAGAATCTTTATTTCATGAATTTCTTTATCTACAATATCTGTGGATGAGGTTATTGCAGATTTTTTGGTAATAGAAAAGGGCTCTACAGTTTTAGGGCCTCTTTTACAGCCTGATAAGAGAACTAAAAATACAGGAATAAGAAGAATAGACTTGTAATTCATAGGAATTGTATACGTTTTGTAGTTAAAACAGAATTTGTAATACTTAGTTTCTTTTTAAAATCAATTCTTAAAAAATGTGTTTGGCAATAATAGTATCCAATTCATTCGTTTTTAATGGTTCCTGGAAGTGCTTTATGAGTTTTCTCATAACTCGGTTAGTGGATTGCGTAATTTCTGCAGAATCTTCTTTAATGCCATTAGCCTTATAGTAGGCCTTTACCTTTTTATTTACTAAAATTTTATGTTCGGCTAAAAACTCTCTTAAGGGGGCTTCCCGATGCCAAACACTGAATGCCCGAAGTTCTTCCTCATTGATTTTGTCCACTTTACTAATAGATGCAATCCTTCTTTCACGAGTATTTTCCAAGCCAACAGAAATTGTATCCAGATCATAAAGGGTTACATTGCTCTGTTGTATTAATTCTTTATTTATATTGCTCGGAAGCGCCAGATCAATTAATAGTAATTTTTTATTCTCATTTACGATATTATTTATAAGTCGATGGCAGTTGCTTGCGGCACTGATTAATACATCAAAACCAATGAATTCGTTTTGAAGTACTTTTTCCCATGGATAAACACTGCAACCATATCTTTTTGCCAGGATAATAGCCTTCCCTTCAGTCCGATTACTTATATATATATCATTATAGTCAAACTTGGAATTATACTTAAAAAGTTGCTTTACAATATCGCCTGCCCCTATAAACAATATCTTTTTTGATTGCCTGTGGCCTTTGCCGAAGGTGTCACTTATCATTTTCAGGGATTTATAGGCCACGGACGTGGTTCCATCCCTAAATTCTGTTTCATTACTTATTCGTTTATGGCTTTTAAAAATGGTCTGCATGGCCCGCTCCAATATTGATCCTTGCAATTGATTTGCTATTGCCAATTGATGCGCTTTTTTGATCTGATGGATAATTTCCGCATCTCCTACTATGGAAGATTCTAATCCAGATGATACTTCTAAAAGATGTTTTACGGTGCCTTCAGTTGAATTACTAAGATTAAATAAGTTTTTATCTAAGATAAGGTTTCGGTTTTTATAGTTGACCAATAAGTCGCGTAATTCTATGGCCGTAGTTTCCGAGGTTTCAATATAAATTTCAGTTCTATTGCATGTTGTAAGAAGTAGCAATCCTGCAATATCCGGAAACGTAGTTCGGATAAGGGTTATTAAACTATTCTTTTCACGATCTGAAATATGATATTCCTCTCGTTTAGAAACAGAAGCTGTTTTATGCGAAATACTTATAAAACGTAAGGTCTTACTCATAATAAAAGATTCATCTTTAAACTTAACATTTGCTATATATGATTGCTAAATACCGCACTTTAAGTGTTCAAATTTTTTATTTGGCGTTATTCCGCCAATGTTCTCATATAATTAACAATAAGCCATCTGTCTTCATCATCAGGCATTTTTTTGGTATATTCAGGCATATCAAGCCTTCCAAAAGAGGTTTTGTAAAACAACTCCCCATCGGATTGTGCCTGGTATTCTTCAGATGAAAAATCGCCTAAATCACCTTCTACATCTTTTGCTTTTGGTCCATCTCCATAACCCTCTTTACCATGGCAGGATTTGCAATGCTTGCTGTATAATGATTTTCCTATTGCTAAATCTACGGCAGGATCTGTTGGGTTTTTCATAGTTACATATTTCTCAGGTACTACCCATTCTTCTTGTACCATGGTAGTAAAAGAGTAACAAAGCATACAAACGATTCCAATGGCTGCTACGATTTTAAATGTTTTCATAATTAGAATTTAGTTTTTAGTGATTTTAAACAAATTAGTAATTAAATATATAATAACACCCCAGGTTCCAAAAATTAAGGCCCCCGTAAACAGGAGAATAAAAATTGGTGTCTTACCTCTAGGAGACCATAAAGTCCGCTCATCAAATGTGGATTCTTCTACTATAGGTTTTCCTATTGGAGCTTTAATTACGGCCTTTACAGTTCCATAATCATCACTATCATCCAAAACGACTTCAATATTTAAATTCCCGTTGAGTCCAGGTATTCCATCTTCAACAGGTACAAAAATGGTACCGTTTTCGTCTGTAAAATTAAATTCTTCACCAATTTTTAATGGACTGAACAATCTCTGGACCTGCACTAACAAAGACTGTTCGGCCAAAAGACTGTCAGCACCTGAATCTGACAGGGTAGCTTTAATATAATTAATGCTGTCTTTTCTAACCAACTCAGCTTTGATAGCTGCATTTTTAAAGCTAACACTTCTGGAGGCACGTTTAAAATCATCATTCCCCTCAAATGAAACGGCCAGGTTATAGGTGTCCGTAGAGTCTGGCTTTACAATATTAAGATTGTCTATTAGGAACTTTGCCTGCCCTTTCAAATCTGTTTTTGTATTTCCCAGGAGAATTTCCTCGTCATCAATTTCATTATATACGGCTAAATCCAGGTTTGGAACTTCAATATTTTGTTTGTCTATTCTGGAGGTAGTCTTTATGTTCAAATAAATCTCACCACCCATTACTTTAATGTAATCCGCTTTTATGCGAATTCTATTTTTTTTGGTATCCTGCGCATGTAAAATATTCCCTGGAACTAAGAAAGTTTCCAGTAATATTAGAAGAATAATATGAACTATACCTCGACTTTTCATAGCGCAGTCTTGTTTTCAGTTTTGTTCAATTCTTGTTCATCCATAGTCCTCTGAATGGGAATTATTGGCAGGTAACGAACCAGGAGGGTTATAATTAATAGCGCCATAGCTTAAGTCGCGGCGGTAATAACCCACTCTTGCAGACTTGTGAAATAGGTTTGCCAGGATTCAGTAACTCCCTGTAT
>JABDPH010000194.1 GCA_013042925.1 Eudoraea sp. | reverse complement strand
CTACAGGTATTAGGAGTAATATTTATTCCAGAGAAACAAAAAACCCATTATGAAAACATAATGGGTTTTTATTTTGAGTTATTCAATTGAGTATTATGCCTCAAAAGGCTCTACGGAAACATAAGACTTTCCGCCTGCTTTCTTTTGAAACTTCACTAGTCCATCTACCTTAGCGTGTAAGGTGTGATCTTTACCTGCATAAACATTATTGCCAGGGTAGTGTTTGGTTCCACGTTGTCTTACAATTATATTTCCTGCAATAGCAGCTTGTCCTCCAAAAATCTTAACGCCTAAACGTTTCGATTCTGACTCTCTACCGTTTTTAGAACTACCTACACCTTTTTTATGTGCCATGATATTATTTTTTATACCAAGCCTGGGCCGGTATTAGTTATTATTTTATTTATTCAATGCCTCAATAAGATCGGCCTTTTTCATTGAAGAAATACCTGTTATTCCTTTAGCTTTAGCCATTTCCTTTAATTCTGCTACCGTCTTTTTGCTTAGGTCAATCGCCTCTTTAGGTGCCGGTGCTGCTTTCACTTTTTCAACCTTAGCCTTAGGAGCTTCAGCTTTTGGAGCTGCTTTTTTAGCCGGTGCAGTTTTAGCAGGAGCTTCTTTCTTAGTTTCAGCCTTGGCCTTAACTTTTTTAGCGCCTTTGGCTGTAATACCTTCGATTACCAACTCTGTTAAATACTGGCGATGCCCGTTTTTCTTTCGATAACCTTTACGTCTTTTCTTTTTAAAGACAATAACTTTGTCACCTTTAAGGTGTTTAACGACTTTAGCCTCTACTGCGGCTCCGTCTATAGCTGGGGCGCCAACTGTAATATTCTTACCATCTTCTAAAAGAAGTACATTGTGAAAAGAAACTTTCTTTCCTTCGTCTTCCTGTAAACGGTGAACAAATACTTTTTGGTCTTTTGCAACTTTAAATTGCTGCCCTGCTATTTCTACAATTGCATACATAGCGTAAAATTAAATATTTTTATTTCCCTTTAAAAGCGCTTTTTAGCAAATTAAATGCCTAAGGCACCCTAAAGGCGGGTGCAAATATACTGCTAAATTGGGAAATCACAAGAGTTTTTTTATTCTAAACAGATTTTTTCTTGAGGTCCTTTGGAGTTTTGAAAAGCTGCATAAAACTAAGTGTCAGCACAAGGGTCGTAGCAAAACCCATAATTGCTACAGTGAAGAATACAATTCCCTCAAAATTTTTAAAATTATTAAACCAGCTGGTTGACAGTTGCTTTAGAAATTCTGTATTAATTTCAGTGGAATAGAGAGCAAAAAAGAAGGTGAAAATTAGCGTTGCCACGACACCAGTCACCATTCCGGCTTTAAATCCTAGCCCATAGTTAAAGTTGTATTTTTCCTGAAGTCTAAAATATTTTATAGCCTCATAAATTCCAAAACCAGTAATTACCCCATTAAAAAGACTAAAAAAAACATTGGTGTGAAGACCAAATAGTGATAAAACCAAAAAATATGCAATAAGACTCCCGCTAGTAGCAATACCAAAGCGTATTGGAAGGGCAATTCTTTTCATCTTCTTATTTTTTGGACTTACGTCCCTGAAAATAATGATAATTGTTCAATTATCATATAAAATCTTGTTAAAGAAGCAGAGTTTTCCTTCACATAAGCCTGAAAAATTTATATTAGCTGCTCTTTAAATTATATTAAAAACGAGCACACAAATCAATCTATTAACTAAATATTTATGAAAAGATATTTTTACATGTCATTACTTGCTTTCATTGCTTTTGTGGCAGTTACCGCTCAAGAAGTCGAGTATGAGGAATATGACCTGGATAACGGGCTTCATGTTATTCTGCACCAGGATAATACGGCCCCTGTGATAACCACAGCGGTAATGTACCATGTTGGAGGTAAAGACCGTACCGAAGGGCGTACAGGATTTGCCCACTTTTTTGAGCATCTGTTGTTTGAGGGTACAGAAAATATTGAAACAGGGTCCTGGCGGGAAATTGTTTCCTCAAGAGGAGGTATTTTTAATGCCAACACATCACAGGATCGAACCTATTATTATGTGATTTTGCCTTCAAACAATTTGCAATTAGGTCTGTGGATGGAATCGGAACGAATGTTACACCCCATTATAGACCAAAAGGGAGTAGATACCCAACAAGAGGTTGTAAAGGAAGAAAAGAGGTTAAGGGTTGACAACTCTCCTTATGGACAATTACTTACAGTTTTGGGAAAAAGTCTGTTTAAAGTTCATCCGTACAAAGATCCAAATATAGGCTATATGGAAGATCTGGATGCTGCTACACTGGAGGATGTTATTGCTTACAACAAGAAGTACTATGTGCCCAATAATGCTGTATTAATAGTTGCCGGTGATATAGACATCACTGAAACCAAGAAAATGGTTTCAGACTATTTTGCTGATATCCCAAGAGGTGAAGATGTGGTTAGAAATTATCCAAAAGAAACCCCGATAACAGCCGAAGAAGAGGTTACAACCTATGATCCTAATATTCAAATACCTTTGGGGGGAATCGCTTACAGAATTCCCGGTTTCAGAGATAGGGATGCGTATGTCCTTAATATGATATCTACCTATTTGAGTGATGGTAAGAGCTCTAAGCTTTATAAGAAAATAGTTGATGAGCAAAAACAAGGACTTCAGGTAGGGGCTATAAATCTTGATCAGGAGGACTATGGAATGTATTTGGTCTATGCTCTGCCTGTTGGTGAAACCTCATTAGATGTGCTAGTTTCCGAAATGGAAGAAGAAATCTCAAAAGTCCGTTCAGAATTGATATCTGAAAACGATTATCAAAAATTACAGAATAAATTTGAAAATAATTTTGTGAGTTCCAATTCAAGTATTGAAGGTATAACAAACTCTTTAGCAAGGAATTACCTGCTCTATGGAGATACCGAATTAATAAACAAAGAAATTGATATTTACCGCTCAATCACCAGAGAAGAGATACAGGCAGTAGCCAATAAATATTTGAATACTAACCAAAGGGTTATCCTAAATTATTTACCAAAAGAAAATATTGACAATTGAAAATATGAAAAAATTATATTTTACGATCACTATTGCATTAATGGCCATTACCCTTAATGCACAGGTTGACAGAAGTGTTACACCTCAACCAGGCCCTGCCCCGGAAATCAATCTAAACGATCCGGAACGTTTTGAACTTCCTAACGGCCTTAAAGTTTTGGTTGTTGAGAATCATAAATTGCCAAGGGTATCCATTCAACTTACTTTAGATAATCCCCCCGTTGCAGAAGGCGATAAGGCGGGTGTGTCTATACTTACCGGGAGTTTACTAGGAAATGGTTCTAAAACAATTTCCAAAGATGATTTTAATGAAGAGGTAGATTTTCTTGGAGCACGAATAAACTTCGGATTTCAAAGTGCTTTCGCTT
Source organism: Eudoraea sp. (assembly GCA_013042925.1). GTDB lineage: Bacteria > Bacteroidota > Bacteroidia > Flavobacteriales > Flavobacteriaceae > Eudoraea. The sequence goes on along the minus strand of JABDPH010000194.1, from coordinate 2,877 downwards.
CATCTCTATCTAAATATTTTCCAAGGATTCTGGAACTTATGGCGGATGCGGCAATTAATCCCAACTTCACCCAGGAAGAATTTGACAAAGAAAAGGCCAAATTAATTACAGCATTAAAATCTGAGGAAAAAGATGTTTCTGCAATTGCCAGCAGAGTTCAAAATGCCCTGGCGTACGGCGTAAATCATCCCAATGGTGAGTTTGCCACCGAAGAGACGGTAAACAATGTTACCATGGCGGATATTGAACGATTTTACAGAGAATTATTTGTGCCCACTAATGCCTATCTTGTTGTAATAGGGGATGTGAAGATTGATGAGGTTAAAGAATTGGTTTCCAAAAATTTTGACGATTGGGTAAAAGCATCACCACCTTCATTAGGATACTCAGACCCATTAGACGTTCAGTATACTCAGATCAACTTTGTGGATGTTCCTAATGCAGTACAATCCGAAGTAACCGTTGAAAATCTGGTTAATCTTAAAATGAAAGATGAAGATTACCTGTCAGCTAAGATTACAAACTTTATTTTAGGAGGAGCATCTGTTAGCCGCCTGGAACAGAATTTAAGAGAAGACAAGGCTTTCACTTATTATTCTAGATCAAGGCTTGGTGACAACAAATACGGGGCTACTACATTTAAGGCATTTACTTCGGTAAGAAATATAGTTACTGACAGTGCAATTGTGGAATTATTACGTGAAATAGACAAAATTATCACAGACCCAATCTCTGAAGAGGAATTGGAAATTGCAAAATCGGTATATGTCGGAAGTTTTGTACTGGCCTTAGAAAAACCTTCTACGATAGCCAGATATGCTCTCAATATTGAAACAGAAGGTTTGCCCGCTGATTTTTACAAGACGTATTTAGAACGTATTAATGCAATTACCGTTGAAGATGTTCAGAAAGCGGCTCAGAAATACTTCCAAATAAAAAATGCAAGGATAGTGGTAGCCGGCAAAGGAAGTGACGTAATAGAAAGTCTTGAAAAGATTCCTTTTAATGGCCGAATGCTTCCTGTGAACTATTATGATAAGTATGCAAAAGCCGTAGAGAAACCTAAATATGATATTGTTTTACCGGAAGGTGTAAATGTACAGAGCGTTCTGGATGCCTATTTTGAGGCAATCGGGGGAAAAACAGCGGTGGACAAAATACAATCGTTAAAACTAGTTTACGAAGGGTCTGCAATGGGGTCATCAATTAAAACTGAGGAAAAAAGGACTGCCGACAAATATGTGCAAACTACCTTTATGAATGATGCCCCAATGATGGGAGTTATTGCAAAAGGAGATGAATTATTTATGAAACAAGGGGGCAACAAGGTTCCTCTGCCTCCGGAAATGCAGCAAGATATGAAGTCTACGATTGGAATTTTTCCTGAACAGGGAATCGCTTTAAGCAACAAGGCAAAGCTTACAGGTACAGAAGATGTAGACGGAAAAGCGGCTTATAAAATTGAAGTGCCCGGGTCAACTGTTAAGGCTACATATTTTTATGATGTGGAATCAGGGTTAAAAGTAAAAGAAGCTACGGTAATTACAATGAATGGGCAATCTCAAAACCAGGAAGTAAATTATAAAGACTATCAGGAAGTAGATGGGATTAAATTTCCTTCTGTAAGAGTTGGTTCTATGGGACCCCAAATGATTGAGACCAAATTGTTGGAAGCTGTCATTAATGTGGAAGTGTCAGAAGAAGATTTCAACTAGAAATCTATAACATTTAATATTTAAATGAGCACCTCAAATTAGGGGTGCTTTTTTATGGAATAAGGCCGCAGATTTCCTTAATTTTACAAACTCAAAAGACAATTATCATGAAAATTAAATATGCGATTTTCTCTGCTCTAACTTTGTTGTTTATTCTTTCCTGTAAAGAAAAAAAGGAAACTGAAACCCTTACGCAAATGAAAGAGGTTATGGCTATACATGACGAAGTGATGCCAAAAATGGGGACAATTGGAAAGCTTGTAGGCGAGCTAAAACCAATGGTAGACTCCACAGAAACCGGGGTTGCATATGAGATGGCCATGAAAGATTTACAAGCCGCTCATAAATCTATGATGGATTGGATGAAGGGTTTTGGTGATCGTTTTACCTCAGATGAAATCCTGAATGGCGCGGAGCTAACAGAAGAAAAGCAAATGTGGTTAAATGAGGAAGAGAAGAAGGTAATAGCTTTAAAAGAGCAGATCAATAGCAGCATTGAAAAGGCCGAAGAACTACTGCAATAGCATTTAGAAAGGTAAATTATTCAAATCCACATTACCACCTGAAATAATGATTCCTATTGATTTTCCCTGATAATTTTCCTTTTCGCGTATCATAGCTGCAAATGCAACGGCACTGGAGGGTTCTACAATGATCTTTAAACGCTCCCAGATAAGGCGCATAGCGCTAACTATTTCGTCTTCAGTGACGCGTATAATGTCGTGAACATATTTTTGGATTATTGGAAAAGTATTGTCTCCTAAAACTGTTTTTAATCCATCGGCAATAGTATTTGTAGTATAATTTGATTCAATCTTACCGCTATGGAATGAACGGTAGGCATCATCTGCCTCAAACGGTTCCCCGCCAATTACTTTGCAATTATCTCCAAAATAATTTGCGGACAACGCAGTACCAGCTATTAACCCTCCCCCTCCTATAGGGGTGAAAATAAAGTCTAGTTTTGGATAATCCTCCAGCAATTCCATGGCAGCAGTTCCTTGTCCTATTATTACGTTCATATCATTTGAGGGGTGAATAAAAGTAGCCCCAGTTTCATGGGCAATTTTATTTGCCGTTGCCGTACGAGACTCGATGGTTGGATCACATTCAACAATATTACCCCCGTATTGCCCAACTGCTACCTTTTTAACCTCAGGCG
>JABDPH010000193.1 GCA_013042925.1 Eudoraea sp. | reverse complement strand
ATACAGGTCCATAATAATCCAAGTGGCAAAAGCTCTCACAAAACTTGCTTGTGCCACCTCTTCTTGAGAAGCATTACTTCTTGGATCGATAACCTCTGAAGTAAGGAATATGGTTTCATTCCATGTATCCCATGTAAAAACAATAGTTCCGTGTGATGAATCCCATGAGTGGGTATGCAAGTTCCTCCATAAACCATTATCACCCCAGTCAGTACCTCTGGTTGGAACAATCTGTTCATCAGTGGTTATCTCTTGTAAGCCCGTATAACCTCCAGTCCCAATCAAGCTAGGACCTAATCGGTTATAAATATTGTCAATTGAAGCAGGTACACTTTCTACGCCGTTGAATATTCCTCCCTCTGCCGTGGATCTATCTATAATGCGATCTGTTGCTTCTATCTCCAAATCGGAACAGGACATGAAGGCTATTCCCAGGATGGCCAGCAGCAAATAATTTTTGATTTGTGCATTTTTCATGTTTTTTTAAAATTTTGCGGTTAAATTAAAAGAAATTATCCTTGGTCTTGGGTAGGCCAAATTGTCGATCCCTGCTGTAGGAATACCATTTAAAAAATTAGCCCCCGATGTATTAACCTCTGGATCAAGTCCACTATAGCCCGTAAATAGAAATAAATTTTGACCGATAACACTTAACTGAAGGCTTTCAAAAGTTCGAGTACCACTTAAGGGCACATTATAACCAAGGCTTAATGTTTGTATGCGAACATGATCCCCTTTTTCCAGGAATCGCTCAGAAACCTCGGCGGCTGCATTACCAGATTCCCCGTTTGTTAAAACATCTTTTGTAACATTATTTCCACTCCTTAAAGACCCGGCAGTAAAAAATGCATTCCGGGTGGCATTATATACCGAGTAAGCAAACTGGCCTGAAAGATAGGCTGCAAAATTCCAATTTTTATAGGACGCGTTTAAAGAGAATCCTGCAGTTACATCTGGCAAGGCATCTTTCCCTATAAAGGTCTGAACATCGCCTATTGGCTGTCCATTGTCATCAAAACCCTCAAAAGGCCTTAAATAGTAGGAAAACAAAGGCTGGTCTCCGGCAAGCAACTGAACAAATGCCCCCGATAATCCCTGGCCGCTAATACTCCCTGCCGGAATTTGCCCTGCAAAATCTTGCAATTCGTTCTCATTATAAGCAATATTAAAAGAGGCATCCATATTAAAATTATCAGATTGCACAAAATCGTATGCCAATACAAATTCAATCCCCTGGTTTAATACAATAGCGTCTAAATTTTGGAATAAAAATGGTCGTGGTGAAGGTTGAGCGGCTGTAACCTGTATCAATAAGTCATCTGTCTCCTTTCGGTAAAGATCAACTGAGCCGGTAAGCCTATCAATGTTAAATCCAAAATCAATGCCAACATTAAAAGACAATGTTTCTTCCCATTTCAATGCATTGTTTACAAATGAAATTACCTGGGTACCCGGAATGTTTATTTCCCCCCCATTTCCAATATTCCCTTCTTCGTATCGTTCAGTTCTAACAAAATTACCAAATCCAAGCCCTTCCTGATTCCCTGTGAGACCTCCACTTACCCTAAGTTTTAAGGTAGAAACACCGGGGCCAATAAAGTCTTCTTCATCTATTTTCCAGGCAAAAGCACCTGAGGGAAAGAAACCATATTGGTTATCCGGACCAAAACGTGAAGAACCATCCGCGCGAATTGTTCCAGTAAAAAGGTATTTATTGTTGATGGAATAGTTTAACCTGGCAAAGAATGATTGCAATTCATCTGTAAAATCATAGGTGTCCCCAAAAATAGAAGTAACACTGGTGGCTACCGGCGAAATCATATCTGTTCCCAATGGGAAGAGCCTGTTCACAAAAATATCAGGATCGTTGGTTCCAAGACCATACTGTTGGTAACTTCCGGTTATGGCCGCTTCAATGGCATTTGCAGAATTTACCAGATCTTCGCCTGCATCATTAAGATCACTGGTAGAAAATCCCCAGCCCTGTACATTTCTTCCACTTCTTTGGAAATCCTGGTACGAGAATCCTACAAGGGCATCAAGGGAGGAATTTTCAAAGTTCTTTTTATAGGTAACTATGGCCTCTAATAAATTGTTTGTTATCTCAAGATCGAAAATACGTCCGGTTCCTCTGTCTGGTGCGCCAAATGCATCCAGGTTATCTCGGCTATTAACAGAAATCGTTGAAGATTTAGAGTTGTCATACCCTACGGTTAACTTGGCTGACAGTTCCGAAGTAATTGCATAATCTGCTGAAATATTCCCTAAGAATCTATTGGTAGAGCCCGTGATCTGTTGATATTCCAAAACTTCTGCAGGCGTTAGAATACCAGATGAAACAAAATCCAGGCTTGCCGGAATAGTGGGATTGGCTGTATAAGCAAGGGACAAAGCTTGCGAAGGTGAAAAAGCCTCATCATTTACTCTGGACAAAGTCCCCCTAAAACTAAGCTCAAGCTTGTCTTTTAAGAAACGGTGTGACCAATTAAGTCTTGCGGTGATCCTTTCGAGGGAAGTCTTCTTTATAATTCCGTTTTCCTTTCCGTAACCAAAGGTGGCTATGAAATTGCCTTTGCCGTAATTTTTAGACCAGGATAAATTTTGATTTTCGGAGATACCCGTTCTTGTAACAAAATCCTGCCAGTCCGTATTGCCTCCAAAATCAACTGCTTCTGCATCCCCACCATACTGCGCAATTCCTGCCAGGAACTCATCTCTATCCAATAGATCAAATCTCGTTGCAACAGAGGAAATACCTACGGTTGAGGAAAATTCAAAAACACCGGCACCACCCGTCTTACCGTTTTTCGTTGTAATAATAACTACACCATTGGCACCTCGTGATCCATAAATTGCTGTAGAGGAGGCATCTTTAAGAACACTGATACTTTCAATATCTGAAGGATTCAAAAAGTTCAAGGGGTTTCTTGGGGGCCTACCGGATTGAAATGAGGATGTTGCACCACCATCGAGTGGCACCCCGTCTACTACAAATAATGGATTGTTGTTAGAACGAACAGAATTACTTCCCCTGATACGGATTTCAATTCCTGCACCCGGTTCTCCACTGGTCTCGGTTATCTGGACTCCCGCGGCTTTACCTTGTATCAGTTGTTCCGGTGAAATAATAATTCCCCTGTTAAAATCCTTGGATGCTACTGCAACAACAGAACCCGTGGCATCTTTTACTGTAGTTGTCCCATAGGCAATGACAATAACCTCATCCAAATTAGCCGTAACTGCCTGCAATTCTATTTGCAAGGTTGCTTGTCCAATTACCGGTACTTCCTTATTTGCATAACCGATGAAGGAGAATACCAAGATGGCATTTTCATCAGAGACCTTAAGGGAAAAGTTCCCTTCAAAATTAGATTGTGTTCCATTTATAGTGCCTTTTTCCAATATGTTTGCGCCAATCAGAGGGCCGTTGGCATCCGAAACTGTACCGGAAATCACAACCTCCTGAGCAGAGATTATATTTAAACTAATTATTTGAGATAATGTAAAAAACAAAGCAAACATTGGTCTCATATGCTCAAATTTTTAAAACAAAGGAAATCAAGCCCTTGTAATTGAATTGGTAAATCACTTCACAATATTCGGATCCAAATAAATGAGGCTAATGTAAATGAATACTCGACAGATAAAAGCAAACAAAATGTGCATCTATGGGATGTTACACATAAAAGTTTTTATAAGATATAAAAAAAATGCCCTATAAATAAAAAAGGGCATTAAAAGAAGATCATAAATAGCATAACAAGCCTAAACTGGCAACATAACAGTAAATTCCGTCCCTTCATTTTCCTTCGTTCTAACATTAAGTTCCCCACCATGTGCATTTACGATATCATAGCTAAGAGATAATCCCAATCCTGTTCCCTGCCCGGTTGGTTTGGTGGTAAAAAAAGGTTGAAATATTTTGTCCAAAACTTTTTTTGGTATTCCATTGCCGTTGTCTTTTACCGAAATCAAAACCTGTTCACCTTTCTTTTTAGTACTTACTGAAACCGTCGGTTCAAATTCATTGGGTTGTTGTTTTTTTCTCTCGGAAACAGCATAAAATGCGTTGGTAATTAAATTGAGAATCACCCGTCCAATATCCTGAGGAACGATATTGATCTTGCCAATGCCTTCATCGAAATCTGTTTCCATAGTTGCATTGAAAGATTTGTCTTTGGCTCTAAGACCATGGTAGGCCAGCCGCAGATATTCATCAGCCAATTCATTAATATCTGTAGGTTCTTTTACTCCGCTACTGCTGCGACTATGCTGTAGCATCCCTTTAACAATAACATCCGCTCTTTTACCGTGGTGGGTGATCTTATCCAGATTTTGTTTTACGTCATCTGCTAAAGCTCTTGCTTCTTCAAGGTCGCCTTTCTCCAATTCTTCGTGCATTTCCTCAATAAGTTCTACACTTACCTCAGAAAAATTATTGACAAAGTTCAAAGGGTTCTGTATTTCATGCGCTATACCTGCAGTAAGTTCACCCAGGGACGCCATTTTTTCGGATTGGACCAGCTGGGATTGTGTTGTTTTGAGTTCGCTTAAAGTTGTTTCAACATTTTGTTTCGCTTTTTCTAATTTGGTAAAGTCTTCATAACGAGCGTAAGCGATGGCAAAGGCATCGGCCAGGGATTGTACGGACTCTATCTGATCATCCGCCAAAGGCTCTACATTCCCAACATACAGCATGCCCTGGGTAAAGGGTAAAAAGTGCAGGTGAAGTGATTCCGGAGGTTGCTCGGCCCCCTGATAGACCTTTATGTTTTTGATCTGACCCAGATTTAACATAGTCTGCATAAAATCAATGAATTGCTCTTTGTTCCAATGGCCCTTAAAAACTTCGCCTCTTTGCCATGAAGCTACTGAGTTCGCGGTGAGTTGATCCGCATCGAAGGGCATTTCCATAACCCCCAGCGAATGACCGTCCGGAGCAGAAAGGTGCACCTGCATATGCTTACTGGACTCGTCAATGATGAAAACCCCACATCTGATAAAAGGAATGCCAAGGGTAGTGAGTTCATGCCAAACCAAAGGAGTAATGCGTTCAAGATCGGCAGCTGTGCGCATGCTTGCAATTTGCCCCCGCACCCTATCTAAGGAAGCCTGTTTGGTAGCTTCCCTTGCCTGTGATTCCGCATTTTGAAGATCGAGAAAACGGGTATAGGTTTGTTCGAAAACTTTGGAAAAGCGCTTTAATATAGTGCGATCATTATCAGTGATATCATTATTCTTCGCCATTGCCAAAACACCATATTTATGGTTGGAATCAACAATTTCCATACGATTCATTCTCTTCTTTTTCTGGATTCTTATGAAACTTTCATGCCCAGTCATTTCACTAAGAGATTTCGCAATTTCATCTACTTCCTTCAGACCTCTCCAGGATAAATATGAAAATTCTTCTCCAGCTCTCCAGCTCTTTATGGAAGATTCTTCAAAAGGTGCAAGTGGTACTCTGGCTGTATAAGCTTCATCTACAACCCCTTCTACGGGAGAAAACCAGCAATTGGAATAACCCTCTTCAATAAAAAATATATTGATCCAAACCTGATAGAAATCCAGTTCCAACTCAGAAAATTGCTGAAAAAGAACCATTACCACCTGTGCAAGTTCATCGGTTTTATGCATGGCCATAGATGCTGCACGCACCCTTTCCAAAGCAGCTTCAATCCTTGCTTCCTGCGCCTGGGATTCCGCCTTTTGCAGGTCAAGAAAACGGGTATAGGTTTGGTCAAATACCTTGGCAAAACGGATCAATAACTCCATAGTCTCATCTGCTACAGGTTCATTTGTGGTGCAAAGAAGTAATCCTTTGGAGAAAAAAGCCCCTTGCTGTACTCTTCTCCCTTTAATATTAGAATCGTCTATGGGTAATTTAACATCTTCCTTAATATAGCGTAACCAATCTTTTAGCCTTTGCCCGGATAGGTCAATTACAATAGAATCTTTACCATCTTTCCACGCTTTATGTACTTTAGACATGGTTGTAGCCTCTTCTAAAGAGCCCCTATACCTATGATCGAGCTGACTCCCAATTTGATCCGTAGCCCATAACTCTATCAGGTTTTCTTCTTCCTTAATGATACAAATGCTTATACGATCGGGTAAATTTCCCAGCAGAGCAAATTGTTCAAATAGTACCTGAGACGTTTCAGGAAGTTGCTCGCTCTTATGCATGGCCATAGAACTTGCTCGCACTCTTTCTAAAGCGCTTTCAATTATTGCCTCTCGCGCCTGTTTCTCTGCTTTTTGCAGATCCAGGTATCTTCTATAGGTTTGTCCAAAAACCTTAGCAAACCTATTTAATACCTTAGCCCCTTCTTTTGAAATAGGGTTTTCGGTAAAGGCAAAAAGAATACCGGAAGAATAAAAGAAACTATTGTGATATACGTTTTCTGGCAGTGTTTTTAAATCTGCATTGAATGGATATTCGGGTTCTTTATTAAGTGCCGTGTAATATTTAATTACGTCTTTACCAATGAAATCATAGGTATAGCCTTTCTTTTTACTTTTCCATGCTTTTTTAAGCCCAACCAACATGGGATGTATGGTCATATTTAACATCCCCATTTTTAAATCAACTTTACCACTGGGCGAATAATTTGTAGACCAGGTTTCCATGTGCTCCGTTCCTTCCAGGATCCCTATTCCACAGCGAAGAGATTTGTCGAGACCCAGCTTCATCACTTCATCAAATAAAGTAACAACCGTAGCTCCTACTTCCTGGCTGTTATGCATGGCCATGGTTTTAGATCGTACCCTCTCAAGGGCAGCTTCAACTTCCAATTCCCGGTTTTTATCCTGCAGTTCCGCCATTTTTTCCTCCAGGCTTTTTTCGAGGAATTCCGTTCTTTTTTTCAGATCCTCTATGGGCCATACTTCATCATCTGCACGTTGTGGGTCCGGGGTAGAGGTGTGTGAATGGATCAATAACCAACGCCCATCGCGATACTCAAAAATAAAACTGATGCGGAATTTAAGTTCGTTTTTAATTTGGTTTACCCAAACAGTATTTACAATATCATCTGTATAAATGGCGCCATTGCCCTGATTCATAACTTTGCGCAGCACAGGTGTAAATGCAAAGTCCATTTTTAATCCCTCTGCCAGTTTTTTTTGATTTTTAATTTGTTTCAAAAAGGCGGCTTTGGATTTGGTAAGCTCGTTTTTACCTGCGCCAAAATTCATGACATCCTCGGCCAGCAAAGGCGTCATTTCTTCAAGGGGCCTGTCGAACAAACAAACCTGTATTACAGTATTATAAGCTTCGTCTAGAAGTTTTTGTTTGGCTTTGGTTAGCTTCATTATGAATAGATACCGGCAACCCGATGATACTTGTTATTCCTTGTTATAGTCTGGAATAAATTTAATTTTAGCCTTTACCTCGTGCAAAGAAAACAGATGATCTTGATTTTACAAGATTGCTGCTTGTTTACTAATATACTTAAGATTTTGGAATTATGAGGAGGTATGAAAGAAGATAGTAGCCTCACCAGGAGATAGCTTCGCTTTTCCTGAGAACGACTCGCACTGAAAATACAATAGTCCAACTGCAATGCAGTTGGTTTTATTTTTGGACCGGACCGCGATCAACCAGGACTAGCTTCGCTGTTCCTGAGAAACGCTCGTGCTGAAAATACAAAAGGCCAACTGCTATGCAGCTGGTTTATTTTTTGACCGCACCTCAATGAAACAAGTTTCTCTCGGTCGATCAAAAATAAAGGCCTAATGTGCTTATCCGTAGCCTCACCAGGAATCGAACCTGGATCTAAAGTTTAGGAAACTTCTATTCTATCCGTTGAACTATGAGGCCAAATATTTCCGTTGAAAAATTATCAGGGGCACAAAAATAAGAATTTTTAGTACGAACTCGGAAGCTCCTTTTTATTTTTTAATGTTTTGCTCTTACTTACTTTTTATTGATGTCTGAGTAGATTCCATAACATGTTTTGGAAATCTTTTGAGAAGCAGTTGTAACTTGGGGGCTATATAGGTTTTACAAAAAGGTTTCTCCGGATTTTTCTGAAAGTAATTTTGATATGGTTCCGGGGACATTTTAAAATCTTCGAACCCATATACTTTCGTGATTAATTTATCCTCAAATTCCTTTTGCAGTAGTTTTAATATCTGCTCAGATTCTAGTCGCTGCTTAGAACTAAAGGCATAAACAGCAGAGCGGTATTTTGAACGCATGGAGTGATTGGAAGTGCATTTGTGGGTATGAAGATGTACTTCTATTAAAACTTTTAAAGAAATCTTTTCAGAGTTGAAATGTACCAGCACTGCTTCACTAAATTCCAAAGCCCCGGAAGCAGAAATCCATCCCTGTTCTACATTTACAACACCGTGCAGGTTTTGAAACACCGCTTCTGTGCACCAATGACATCCTCCCCCTAATCCAATTTTGTCAATTTTCATTTTACTTTTTAAGCAATTACATCCTAATAAATTGATTCCTAACTACGTCCTTTGAATGTTTAAGTTCATTAAAATATGCGCGCTAATTTAAGTAACTTTAAGCGCCTTCTAAAGGGAAGATTATCCCGAGTTGTAAAATGGAATGTAATAGCATGGCAAAATTTAATATTTACTTTGGGAATTTAGCACATTTCAACTATCAAAGTAAAATGGCAGTTGGCTTTTTTACAAAAGGAAAATTGTTGTTTTTACTTTTTTTCCTGATAGGGTCGCTTTGCTGGTCACAAGACATAGAAATCAATGATTCAACCAAGACAACAAACCCTATAGAATCATTGCTAATTGATCGTGATCTGAGAAATTGGTCTGTCAGATTTTTTGGGAATGTTAAGGGGCAATGGTTCAAGTTGTCTAATGACAATGCCAGTCTTTCATATATCCCAAATAACTTGTTTGGTATTGGTGTCGGAGTTGCTACCCGAAAGCTCATCCTGGATATCGCATTTAATTTGAAAGACAAGAGTACTGAAAGGA
>JABDPH010000071.1 GCA_013042925.1 Eudoraea sp. | reverse complement strand
GTATTGCTTTGGCAGATCTTCTAAAGAAAAGACCAAAAGTAACTGCTGTTTTTACCGGTGAAGGCGCTACCAGTGAAGGCGACTTCCATGAAGCGCTAAATGTAGCCGCGGTCTGGGATTTACCCGTACTATTTTGTGTTGAAAACAATGGATACGGACTTTCCACACCAATATCCGAGCAGTTTAAATGTGAACATATTGCAGATAAAGGTAAAGGTTATGGAATGGAAGCCCATATCATAAACGGAAATAATATCCTTGAAGTCTACAGCAAAGTCAATGAATTATGTGAAAGTATCCGAAAAGAGCCAAGACCGGTCTTATTGGAATTCAAAACATTTAGAATGCGCGGACATGAAGAGGCTAGTGGCACCAAATATGTTCCTAAAAGACTTTTGGAGGAATGGGCGGCCCTGGATCCTTTAGAAAATTATGTTGAGTATTTGCACGCTCAGGGGATTCTTTCTGAGGAAAAGGAAGTTGAATATAAAAAGGAAATCATTCACGAAATAGATGATAATCTTAAGCTGGCTTTTGCAGAAGGAGAAGTACAATATAGTGAAAGCAAAGAATTAAATGATGTTTATAAAAAGTATAAATATCAAGATGTTAAACCGAATATAGAAGTACATAATATTCGCTTGGTCGATGCAATTTCGGAAGGTTTAAAACAATCAATGGAAAAGCATGAGGACTTGGTGATATTGGGTCAGGATATTGCAGATTATGGGGGTGTCTTTAAAATAACAGAAGGTTTTGTTGAAGCTTTTGGGGCAGAAAGGGTAAGAAATACACCTATATGCGAATCGGCAATTGTATCTGCAGCCATGGGGCTATCTATCAACGGAATAAAATCCGTAATGGAAATGCAATTTGGCGATTTTGTCAGTTCAGGCTTTAATCCGATAGTCAATTACCTGGCCAAAGTTCACTATCGGTGGAATGAAAATGCAGATGTGGTAATTAGAATGCCATGTGGCGCAGGAGTGGGTGCCGGACCGTTTCATTCCCAGACCAATGAAGCGTGGTTCACAAAAACTCCGGGACTAAAAGTAGTGTATCCTGCTTTCCCTTATGATGCAAAAGGTCTTTTAGCAACAGCGATTAATGATCCTAACCCGATTATGTTTTTTGAACATAAAGCGCTTTATCGCAGTGTTTACCAGGAGGTTCCCACTTCTTATTACACCTTACCATTTGGAAAAGCCAACCTGTTGAAAGAAGGTGATGAAGTTTCAATAGTCACCTACGGTGCTGGTGTTCACTGGGCTCTTGAATGTTTGGAACAACATCCCGAAATACGAGCAGATCTTTTAGACTTGCGCACACTCCAGCCTTTAGACACTCAGGCAATTTATAAATCTGTTAAAAAGACTGGGAAATTAATAATTCTTCAGGAAGACAGTATGTTTGGAGGGATTGCAAGTGATATATCTGCACTTGTGATGGAGGAGTGTTTTGAATTTTTGGATGCTCCGGTGAAACGGGTTGCGAGTATGGAAACTCCGGTACCATTTGCCAAATCATTGGAGAATAATTATTTACCCAAGGAAAGGTTTCTGACCTCGTTAATTGAGTTGATGGAATATTAAAAATATACCTCTGATTTAAAGAATATAGACCAATAAAATTTTTACTTTAGTACTTCTAAAATCTTTACAAATACTCTTTTATGAAAAATACAGTTTATTTAATCCTGGCAATACTTTTAGTTGCTTGTTCTGCAACGAATACAGCTACTTCCCAATCTTCTCAAATGAAGAAAAAAACACTTAAAGGAACCTGGTCTCTGACCAATATTCGTTTTGTTGGAGAGGAAGGGCTTTATAAAGCAGATTTATTTGGTATTGCCGATTCGCCGTGTTATAAAGGAGGTGAATGGATGTTTATTCCAAACAATGGAACGGGTAGGTTTTCCATTAATGGGTCTGAAAGATGCCAGGAAGGCACGCACCGCATTCTTTGGTCTTTCTATGAACCAGGAGACGGGAGTACAGAACTACAGTTCAAATTGGTGGACACCAAAAATAAACCACTTAGTGGCGATAAAAGTGGCTACCGAATGAGTATAGAAAGCTTAAGTGAATCTAATGTGGAATTCAGAGTAAAGGTCGATTATAAAGGAAAACCTTTTGATGTGGTCCTCAATTTAGAAAAGGTTTCTAAAGATGTAACGCTTTAAAATAAATTCAAATAGTATTCAGATGACAAGAAAATTTACAAGTTTCCTATTGGTTGGGATGATGTTCCTTACGTTAAACAGCAGTTGTAACGCGATAAAAAACTCTAATAAAACACAAAGAGGGGCGGCTATAGGCGGAGCAGGTGGTGCTGTGGTTGGTGGCCTTATTGGAGGAAATATTGGAGGAGCATTAATCGGTGCTGCCATAGGTGGAGTTGCCGGGGGTCTTATAGGAAATAATATGGACAAGCAAGCACAGAAAATTGAAAATGAAATTCCAGGGGCGGATGTAAAACGAGTAGGAGAAGGGATCCATATAATTTTTGACGATAAAAGTGGAGTTAACTTTGCGTTTGACAGTTCTGACTTAACGGCAGAGGCCAAATCTAATCTGGATAAGGTTGCTGAACTATTTAATGAATTTCCGGACACGAATTTAATGATACAGGGATATACTGATAG
>JABDPH010000190.1 GCA_013042925.1 Eudoraea sp. | reverse complement strand
TCGTTGTCATTGCCAATGCCTTTTTTTGCTACACTTCTTGATGCCAGTAAGATCCTTGCATTTTGTATGGCACCGCAAGCCAGGACAAATTTTTTGGCCCTTACTCTGTGGGTTTTTCCCTGGAGGTTTTTTATTATCAGCTCCTTTATGTTACTAACCCCATTATTTGTTATAATTTTTGTAAGATTGGCATAAGTATACAGATGAATATTTGGCGATTTTACTATGGTTTCTCTATATGATTTACCAAATCTTGTGGGGGGACTAAATTGCCACATCTTAGACCAGATAATGTTCTTGTCTAGCGGGAAAGGAGTGAGCTCGGGGTACTCTTTCTGCCAATAGTGCAAGTCGTAGTTGTATGCATCCAGTTCAAATAAATTTTGTGCCTTAGAATAAAAGGGTATAAGATCATCCAATGTAATTGGCCAGCCACTATCCGGCACCCAATTTCTTTTTTTAAAGTCTATAGGATCCAATGGGGCACACATACCTCCCCAATGGCCGGTCGTTCCTCCAAATAAGTGCAACCTGCATGACCGTAAAGGATAATATCTTTGACCTGTGGAGTTGCCAGAATACAGGTCCTGTATTTTGTCGTCATATTCAAAACCACCGCCTTCCAAAAGGATTACTTTTTTACCATTTCCATTCCAGTCCAGAGCCATACTGATACCCGCGGCACCGGCTCCAACAATACAGAGATCTCCTTCAATTATGGTGTTGTTATCAAGTTCTCTGGCGTCTACATGCATAAATTCTAATTTGCCTCAGACATATATAAAAAAGCACATTGCCTGGCTTCTGTTATTGAAAGCAGCCACCCATCAACAAGAATCGTATTTCCAGAATTGAAGTCCTCCGCCACTTTAGATTTTAAGGTGATTTCCAGGTCATTTCCCATCATGCCTGCATCTTGAACCAAAAGTTCTTTCAAATTTCTTTTATCATTCTCATTGATCAACGTCATATAAGTATTTCCAATCTGAATTAAAGTCTCGTGATCGCAGATTTCTGAAAGATCTGTGGGATAGCTAAGGGCTTTGGTTTTAGCGGATTTAAACTTAAAATACCAAAGTGAAATTAAGCTCAGAAATAAAGCAAAAATCGATACTAACAGAAATTTTCTTCTTTTCATTTTGGCTTATGTCTGCAGAAATTATGTTTAATAATTAATTGGAAACACCAATATTATTAGCTTAAAAAACCCCTGTTATAGATTTTTTAAGTACGAGCTAAAGGTAATAAAAAGGATGAGTTAACTGCTATTTTAAATCGACTTCCAACCTAATAGATCAGGTATTTAGTACGTTCAACACCCTTTCCGGAGTAAAAGGTAAATGCCTGAGGGGTTTACCTGTTAATTTGAGAAATGCGTTCGCAATAGCGCAAGCTACTAAAGGCGTTCCGGATTCACCAACGCCACGGGGGGGTTCTTTAGATTCAATTATCGCGGTTTCTATACTATCAGGGATGTCTTCCATTCGTAATATTTGGTAATCACTGAAGTTAGATTGTTGTACCTGTCCATTTACAATAGTCAATTGTTCTTTGAGCACACTGCTAATACCCATTATTATACCACCTTCCATTTGAGCTTTAACATTGTCTGGTTGTATTACGATACCCGCATCATTGGCACTCCAAAAATGATGTACAGTAATTTTACCTGTTGTTCTATCAACAGAAATTTCACAAACACCTGTACTAAGTGTTCCACTACGCTCCAGAAAAGCGATACCTTTTGCACGGCTAGAATCAACTGTAGAACCCCAATCAGATATTGCTATAGCTTTCTCTAGTGTTGCCAATGCCCTTGGTGACTTAGCCAGTAACTTTCTTCTTAAATCGGCCGGATCTTTCTTAAAATAGGCAGCTATATCATCGATCATGCATTCTATCGCAAATTTGTTTGGTCCATGGCCCACTGAGCGCCAATGTTTTAGCCTAATACCTTCAGAAACTTCCCGCCATTCGGCATATTTATTGGGAATATCGTAATAATCTATTCGAATTCCACCGGCAACCAAATTACCCCCATCCCCAACAACACAATGTGAAAAACCTGTAATATTACCCTGAGCATCCGCAGCAGCTTTTAATCGTTGTAAAGTCAACGGTCTGTATGCACCGTAGCTGACATCATCTTCACGGGTCCAAATTAATTTGACAGGTCTGGGAGCAACCTCCCTGGCCAACCCTGTTCCTTCCAGCACAAAATCGGTCATACTCCTTCTACCGAATCCTCCTCCCAAATACTGCAGATTTATTTTTACATTTTCGGCCGGTATCCCGAGGTACTTTGGAATACCAAGTTTAGAATCGAAACCCTGCTGACTTCCAACCCAAACCTCCGCTGATTTCCCATCTGCACTAACCTGTAC
>JABDPH010000178.1 GCA_013042925.1 Eudoraea sp. | reverse complement strand
CAACTCTAGCAATATTATTGGAAGTTTCCACCAAATCGGGAATTGCAGTACTCATTGCATAAACACCATTATGTGCTGCGTATACCGCTTTCAAAATTTTCTCCTGGGCCGATTTCTCCATCACTTCATCAGGAACTTCAACTTCATTCAGGCTAACTTCAAGCTTTGTTTCAATAATAGAATTCTCCTGTTTAATCTCATGTGTCCATTCAGATATTTTATTTTCAAATTCTTTTTTCAGGTCTGATTTTACAACAATAGTTGCAAAACTTTCACGGGGAATGGCATTTCTGAGACTTCCCCCATCAATTTGTGATACTCTAACACCACATTCTTCTGCACTCATATGCAAAAGTCGATTCATTATTTTATTGGCATTTCCAAAACCGCGGTGAATATCCATACCACTATGGCCACCATGCAATCCTTTAACACTTATAACATATGCGATAGACTCCTTGGAGACGTTTTCTACCCCGTAGGATCTTGTAGCCGTAATATCTATTCCTCCGGCACATCCAATATCTATTTCGTTATCTTCTTCAGTGTCTAAATTCAATAAAATCTGACCTTTGAGTATACCTCCTTTTAATCCTTTAGCCCCGGTCATTCCGGTTTCTTCATCAATGGTGAATAAGGCCTCAAGAGGGGGATGTGGAATATCATTGCTCTCTAATAAACTCATAATTGCTGCTACTCCCATGCCATTATCTGCTCCCAGAGTTGTGCCTCTTGCCTTAACCCAATCGCCATCAATATACATTTCAATACCCTGAGTATCGAAATCAAAATCCGTGGTAGAATTTTTTTGATGTACCATATCCAAGTGAGATTGAAGTGTAATGGGTTTACGATCTTCCATTCCTATTGACGCTTCTTTCCTAATTATAACATTACCTACATCATCCTTAAACGTTTCTAATTGTAAAGATCTGCCGAAATCCATCATAAACTTAATAACTCGCTCCTCTTTCTTGGAAGGACGCGGTACAGCATTAAGTTTTGAGAAATTTTTCCAGATGTTTTGTGGTTCTAATTGTATTATCTCTTTGTTCATATTTTTTTTTAAAAGATCAAAAGTACATATTGCAAATTAACCTAGCGAGATAATTGGTATTTTTGAATTCATGAATAATAGGTTGAAGAATGGGATTGCGCTATCAATCATCCCGCAAATAATAATCGTAAAGTGGCTTGGAAGTTATCCTGAGCTAATTGAAAATTATTACAGTAAAGGACTATATCCCTTTATTTCAAAGCTTTATCGCCTGGTGTTTGGTTGGCTCCCGTTTTCTATGGGCGACTTAATTTATGCAATCCTAATAATTTTTGCAATATGTTATATTATTGCCAATAGAAACCGGATAATAAAAAATTTAAAACTTTTCTTCAGAGATATCGCTATGATACTTTCTGTGGCCTATTTTACATTTCATATTATGTGGGGTTTCAATTATTACCGTATACCCTTGTCTCAACAGCTTGGATTAAAAGATAGTTATACCAACAATGAATTGATAATTTTCACAGAAAAACTAATTGAAAGAACCAATGAGTTGCAATATAAAATTACTTCAGATACTTCTCAAATTGTGAAGATTCCTTATAGTCAGAAGGAAATAATGCAAAAAACCCTGGAAGGGTATTCAGAGCTAGAAACCAAATTTGCGCTTTTTAGTTACAAAAATCCAAGTTTAAAGAAATCTACTTTTAGTACTGCACTAACCTACATGGGATATGGAGGTTATCTTAATCCGTTTACCAATGAAGCTCAGGTCAATGCTAAAATACCTAATTTCAGATTCCCTGTGATTACCGGACATGAAATCGGTCATCAGATTGGATATTCCGCAGAAAATGAAGTCAATTTTATTGGATACATAGTTACAGCCCATAATAAGGATCTTTATTTTAACTATTCTGCATCAGCCTATGCGCTAAGCTATTCTTTAAGTGAAATAAAATTAAAAGATGAAACGAAATTTCACGAATTATATTCCCGTTTAAACAGGGGGGTACAAAAAAACTACGAAGAGCTCAATAAATTCTGGATGGGCTATCAAAATCCTTTAGAGCCCATATTTAAAGCAATTTTTAATTCATTTTTAAAAGCAAATAACCAGGAACAGGGAATAAAAAGTTATGGGCAAATAGTCGCACTTTTGGTAACCTATCATATGAAGTATCCGATTGAATAAGCTGAGTAAATTACTTAAGAAAAAATAACGGCAGCTACTTGCCTTGTCTCCAATTATAGTCTTTCTAAGGCAGGAAGCCCAAAGTTCATCAATTCATTTATTTTTGTACTATGAGCGAGGTAAAGCAGATTAGTAGTTTACAAAATCCTTTGGTTAAGAAAGTATACGTTTTAAAGGAAAAATCACGCGAACGCAGAAATTCTGGCTCATTTGTTTTAGAGGGACAACGAGAATTTGAGTTAGCCTGCAAAGGGGGTTATGCTATTCAGAGCGTCCTTTTTTGCTCTAAAATTATTTCTGAAGAAAAAGTGAGGCAATTAATAAGCCGGTTGGACAAGATTCCCGAATTAATAGAAGTTACTCATGAAATATACCAAAAAATAGCCTACAGAGAAGGTACCGAGGGAATAGTTGCTATTGCCACTTCAAAAAAACATAGTTTATCCGATATTTCATTTAGGGATCAAAGTCCACTGATATTAGTAGCTGAAGCACCTGAAAAACCGGGGAATATTGGAGCCTTATTAAGAACAGCAGACGCGGCAAACCTGGATGCTGTAATCATTGTAAATAATAACGGGGATCTTTATAATCCGAATATAATCAGGTCTAGCGTTGGGTGTCTTTTTACCGTAAATATCGCAACGGGAACGACTAAAGACGTGATCAGATTTTTAAAAGAAAATAAAATAACCATCTATTCTGCCGAGTTGTCGGCTTCATGTATCTATACGGAAGTAGATTATAAAAAGGGCTGTGCCATTGCGGTAGGTACTGAAGCAACCGGGCTTACCCCTGAATGGTTGGAAAAATCTGATCAGAGTATTATAATCCCAATGCAAGGTGTAATAGATTCCATGAATGTTTCGGTATCGGCTGCAATTCTTATCTTTGAGGCTAAGCGACAAAGAGAATTTCGTTAAGATCAATCGACAAATACCCGGTTAATTATAAAAAATTCAATCCTATATCGGTCTGATTTTTAATATTTATCCCCTTATAAATTAATTGATAAAAGCCCCATATGAATAGTACATTCCTGTTTTATGCAATAATAGCTATCATAGTACTTCAATTCCTTATGGAAACCCTGGTGGATTATCTGAATTCGACAAAATTTCAGGATCCCATTCCTGAAGAATTAAAGGATGTCTATGATAACAAAGAATACATAAGATCTCAGGCATATAAAAAAGATAATTACAAATTTGGTTTTCTGTCATCTTCCTTTTCAATTGTTCTAACCCTGGGATTCCTAATATTTGGCGGGTTTGAATGGGTTGACCAAATAGCTCGTAACTATACGGATAACCCAATAATTATGGCTCTTATATTTTTTGGGATCATCATGCTTGGCAGCGACATAATTACGACTCCTTTTTCTTACTATCAGACATTTGTCATAGAAGAAAAATATGGATTTAATAAGTCTTCTGTTAAGTTGTTTTTTATTGACAAAATAAAAGGTTGGGTCATGATGGTAATTTTGGGAGGTGGCATACTCTCCATGGTAATTTGGTTTTTCCAAATTGCCGGCAATAATTTTTGGATATATGCCCTTGTCCTAATAGCAATTTTCACTGTTTTTATGAACCTTTTTTATAGCAGGTTGATAGTGCCATTATTTAATAAACAAACACCCCTTGAGGATGGATCACTTAAGAGTAAAATTGAAAATTATGCCAGTAAAGTTGGATTTAAACTTCAAAATATCTTCGTGATAGATGGATCCAAGAGGACTACCAAGGCTAATGCATATTTTGCCGGTTTTGGAAAAGAAAAAAGGGTAACACTTTATGATACTTTAATCAAGGATTTGGAGGAGGAAGAAATTGTGGCCGTACTTGCTCATGAAGTAGGTCATTATAAACGAAACCATATAATTATTAATCTGATTATTTCAATACTTCTTACCGGGATAACATTGTTCTTACTTTCGCTTTTTATCAATAACCCCGAATTTTCATTTGCTATAGGTGTTACAGAACCCAGTTTTCATGCCGCCTTAATATGTTTTGGAATCCTCTATACACCAATCTCCGAAATAACAGGCTTGGTTATGAACATTCTGTCGAGAAAATTTGAATATGAAGCAGATGATTTTGCCAAAAAAACCTACGAACCCTTACCCTTAATTAACTCGTTAAAAAAGCTGTCAAAAAATAGTCTGAGTAATCTAACTCCAC
The DNA here is from genome assembly GCA_013042925.1 of Eudoraea sp. Classification (GTDB taxonomy): domain Bacteria; phylum Bacteroidota; class Bacteroidia; order Flavobacteriales; family Flavobacteriaceae; genus Eudoraea. The sequence continues at coordinate 6,682 of JABDPH010000178.1, read as the reverse complement.
ATACGGCATATGTGTTTTTGCACTATTCTCATCCACCTTTAATACAAAGAATACAGAACCTTAAGGCATGATTTTTGTTGGTAACTAAAAAAGATTGTGGTAATTTTAAGTTATGAGTGTGGAAACGGCCATAGAGGAGGAAAATAAGAAAATCGCAAATGAATACAAAGAATTACTTCGTATTAGTTATCAGGCGTTAACTAAGGAAGATAAGAAGCTTGTACGTTCTGCCTTTGATATTGCTGTTGATGCCCATAAGAATCAACGGAGAAAATCTGGGGAGGCCTATATTTTTCATCCCATTGCTGTAGCTAAGATAGTAGCTTCAGAAATTGGTCTCGATGCCGTATCTATTGCCGCAGCTTTGCTGCATGATGTTGTTGAAGACTCCGATTATACCTTAGACGATATTGAAAGAATGTTTGGTGAAACCATTGCTCGTATTGTAGATGGTCTAACGAAAATTGCTCACCTCAAAAAGGATATGAACATATCCCAACAGGCTGAGAATTTTAGAAAAATGTTACTTACCCTGCATGACGATGTTCGCGTAATTATCATTAAGATAGCAGACAGGTATCACAATATGCTTACAATGGATGCAATGCCTGAGCACAAGCAGGTACAAATGGCCTCCGAAACTCTTTATATATATGCTCCACTGGCCCATAGGATTGGCCTCTATAACATAAAAACAGAACTGGAGAATCTAAGTCTCAAATACACTGAACCGGAAGTGTACAGGGACATTCAGGAAAAAATAGAAAAAACCAAAGAAGAACAGCAGCACTATATTGATGAATTCTCCAAGATTATTCGGGATTCTTTAGACAAAGAAGGTCTTGATTATTACATAAAAGGAAGGATGAAGTCTATCTATTCCATCAGAAAGAAAATGGTATCTCAGAATGTCACTTTTGATGAAATATATGACAAGTTTGCAATTCGTATCATATATAGATCTGATAGGGAGAACGAGAAATTTATTGCCTGGAAAATATACTCTATTGTTACAGATCATTTCACCCCCAATCCTATTAGACTTCGTGACTGGATATCTTCGCCAAAATCTACGGGATATGAGGCTTTGCACATTACCGTTATGGGCCCCGAAGGTAAATGGGTAGAAGTTCAGATACGCAGCGAACGAATGCACGAAATAGCAGAAAAAGGATATGCTGCACACTTTAAATATAAACACGGAGAACAAAAAGAACAGGGAATAGAGATATGGCTTAATCGATTACATGAAGCCCTGGAATCCTCAAATGGAAATGCGGTTGATTTTGTTGAGGAATTTAAATTAAATCTTTACTCTAAAGAGATATTTGTTTTTACTCCAAAAGGTGAATTAAAATCGCTACCAAAAGACGCTACTCCTTTGGATTTTGCTTTTAGCATACATACAGAAGTTGGAATGAGAACGAGGGGAGCCAAAGTAAATGGAAAGTTAGTGCCTCTGAACACTACTTTAAAAAGTGGTGACCAGGTTGAAATCATTACATCAGATAAAGCCAAACCCAATCAGAATTGGTTAGATTATGCAACCACTGCCCGTGCCAGGTCAAAGATTCGCTCCTCTTTGCGCGAAGAACAAAAGCAAATTGCACAGGAAGGTAAGGAAACGTTAAGGCGTAAACTCAAGTCTCAGAAAATTAATCTGAACGAGGATTCTATCAATAAAATGGTTGTGCATTTTAAACTCAAAACCAGTTTAGACCTGTTTTATCGAATCGGTACCGGAGCTATCGATAATCAGATGATTAAGGAATTTGCATCATCATATAACAATGCATTTATCAGCTTCTTCAAAAATAAGATTAGGCGTAAACCAATCCAAGAAGATATTGACAAAGCCGAAATAACTTCCAAATATGATATGCTTGTATTTGGTAAGGAGGAAGAAAAATTAAATTATACACTTTCCAAATGCTGTAACCCAATTCCAGGAGATGAGGTCTTTGGGTTTGTTAGTGTGGCGGAAGGTATTAAAGTGCATAAAAAAAACTGTCCGAATGCCATTTCCTTACAATCCAACTATGCCTACAGGATAATTGGTGCTAAATGGATTGATTCAACTCAGGAAGAATTCACATCTGAAATTAAACTTACAGGGATTGATAATTTAGGCCTGATGAATGAGATTACAGAAATTATTTCAGATAATATGCACGTTAATATGCGAAATCTGAATTTCAGTACAGATGGAGGCACCTTTACTGGCAGAATTACCGTTGTGGTTAAAAATAATGCCATTCTCAAAAAACTTATCAATAATTTGAAGCAGATAAACGGCATTGAAAAGGTTAGCAGAGTATAGATATTTTCTTAATCCTTTAAGGCGCAATCTTGCAGTTATAAAATATTAATATTCTCATTTTTAAATGTACATTTGCCATTAAGATGATGTCGTAATTATGGGGACTAATAAGGACCAAGAAATTGTTAAAAAAGTATTTACTGCCTTTTTGGAGGAAAATGGGCATAGAAAGACACCCGAGCGCTATGCAATCCTGCAAGAGATCTACGAAAGTGATGAACATTTTGATATAGAGTCTCTGTATATCAATATGAAGAACAAAAACTATCGCGTAAGCAGAGCAACGCTTTACAATACAATAGAACTTTTACTGGAATGTAAATTAGTTCGCAAGCACCAATTCGGAAAGAATCAGGCCCAATATGAGAAGTCTTATTTTGACAGACAGCACGATCATGTAATTCTTACGGATACGGGAGAAGTGGTTGAATTTTGTGACCCGCGAATACAATCAATAAAAAAGACTATTGAAGAAGTTTTCGACATTAAAATTAATAATCATTCGTTGTACTTCTACGGTACAAGAAACCATAAAGAAAAAACTAATAACTAACCAATAACATACTGCATGGCCGTAGATTTGCTACTAGGTCTTCAATGGGGAGACGAAGGGAAAGGGAAAATTGTTGATGTACTTACCAAAAACTATGATATTATTGCCAGATTTCAGGGTGGCCCAAACGCAGGACACACCTTGGAATTTGACGGCATAAAACACGTTTTGCATACTATTCCTTCAGGTATTTTTCATGACAATGCGATCAATGTTGTGGGTAACGGAGTCGTAATAGACCCTGTTATTTTTAAGAAAGAACTTGATAATCTTAAGAAGTTTGATCTGGACATTAAATCTAAACTCTTAATTTCCAGGAAAGCACATCTTATTTTGCCTACACACAGGTTACTGGATGCGGCCTCGGAAGCTTCAAAGGGTAAAGCAAAAATAGGTTCAACACTGAAGGGCATAGGACCTACTTATATGGACAAGACAGGAAGAAACGGGATGAGGATTGGAGATCTTGAATTAGATAACTGGAAGGATAAATATCGTGCATTGGCTAATAAGCATGAGACTATGATTGACTTTCATAATGTAGATATTCAATATGATCTTCTGGAATTGGAAACAGAATTCTTTAATGCTATAAAGGAATTAAAAGAACTTACTTTTATAGATAGTGAAGAATATCTTTATCAGGCACAAAAAAGTGGAAAAAAAATCCTGGCGGAAGGTGCCCAGGGCTCTTTACTCGATATAGATTTTGGCACATATCCCTATGTCACTTCTTCAAATACCACGGCTGCAGGCGCCTGTACTGGTCTTGGTGTACCTCCGGGAAATATAGGAGGTGTTTTTGGAATATTTAAAGCATATACTACACGTGTAGGTAGCGGGCCATTTCCAACAGAACTCAAGGACAAAGTTGGTGAAACAATGGGACGGATTGGCAACGAATTTGGAGCCACTACAGGCAGACCAAGACGATGTGGATGGCTTGATCTTGTAGCCTTAAAATACGCAGTCAGGATTAATGGGGTTTCAGAATTAATGATGATGAAAGCAGATGTGCTTAGCGGGTTTAAAACAGTAAAAATCTGTACAGCATACAAATACAAAGGCGAAAAGGTAGGTCACCTGCCCTACAATATTGAAGCCGAGAATGTTACTCCTATATATAAAGAAATGAAAGGATGGGAGGAGGATCTTACTAAAATGACCAAGGCTGAGCAACTCCCGGAAACATTAACCGAATACATTGATTACCTTGAAGCGGAATTAGAAATTCCCATTAAAATTGTTTCAGTAGGTCCTGATAGAAAACAGACTATTCACAGATAGCTAGCTGACACTGAGAATAAATTTGAATACTTTTTAACTGTTCTTAAAACAAAGTGAAGCTAAAACAATAATTGTTGGTACGATTTTGTCATTAATTTCAAACAATTACAATATATAATCATAGGTAGATATAATTTTATCAATCCACCCAATCAGCTTAAGGCTAAAGTAAAAAATCCTATCTTTAAGAATATTTGTTGCCTAAAATGCTTAGATATTCTTTCCGCTTAATTCTTTTAGTTAATTTTTTATCCTCTTGTGCATTAGACATGCCGGAAGAGGTGGAAATAGCCTTTAATAATCTTCCGGAGTCTATTGATTTTAATTTTCATGTCAAACCAATTCTGTCAGATAGGTGTTATTCTTGCCACGGCCCTGATGAGAATACCAGAAAAGCCGGGTTGCGGCTGGATATTGAGGAAAATGCTTTTGCCAAATTAAGCAGTGGTAATTATGCCTTTGTATCAGGAAATGCCCGACGAAGTGAAAGTGTATACCGCATATTAAATTCGGATCCTGAAATTCAGATGCCTCCCCCTGATTCTCATTTATCACTAAATGCAAGAGAAAAAGCGATCATAATCAAATGGATTCAACAAGGAGCCAAATGGAAGGATCATTGGGCTTTTTTAAGTCCTAAAAAACCGGAGATCCCTAACTTAGATAACAAAACATGGCCTTCAAACAATGCCATAGATAAATTTATTCAAAAAAAATTAGTTCTAAAAGGTTTTGAACCTGCCCCGGAAGCAAGCAAAGAAAGGCTCATAAGAAGAGTAACCATGGACCTTACGGGACTCCCTCCAACTATACCCGAAATAGATGCCTTTCTCTCAGATACTTCTGATACTGCATACGAAAAAGTTGTAGACAGATTATTGGATACCGATGCCTATGCAGAAAGGATGGCAGTAGATTGGATGGATGTTTCGAGATATGCAGATTCACATGGCCTTCATGCTGATGGATGGCGCTTAATGTGGCCATGGCGCGATTGGGTCATAAAAGCGTTCAAAGAAAATATGCCTTATGATCAGTTTATAACCTGGCAATTAGCGGGTGATCTATTCCCAAATGCCACCAAGGATCAAAAATTGGCTACTGCTTTTAACCGCAACCATCCTATGACCGCAGAAGGTGGTGCAATTGAAGAGGAGTTTAGACTGAATTATGTCTGGGATAGAACTGAAACTGTAGGAACTGCTTTATTGGGCCTTACTATTAATTGTGCCCGTTGTCATGATCATAAATTTGATCCAATTACCCAAAAAGATTATTATGAATTAACTGCCTTTTTTAACAATGTCAGGGAATTAGGTATGACCGGAGATGATGGCAATTACGGTCCCATGTTGGCACTACCAGATAGGGAAACAGAGGACAAATTAAATTCACTTGATAGTAAAATTCAGGAGAAAGAAAAAAAGTTGAAACTAACCAAAGAAGAATTGCTAGCCCTGGATACATATATGCGTCAATTACCTGGCGATTTCAACAAAAGAGGTCTTTTGGGCCATTATCCAATGAATTCAGTTCAAAAAATTAAGGATAAACGAGAGCATATAATTGATGGAAATAAAATGGTCACCTCAACCGAAGCACCAACTGTTAAGAAAGGTGTAAAAGGGAACGCCATGGAATTTACAGGAGAATATGACGAAATTTATCTGAAAAATATCCCAAACTTTGAATGGACAAGTGCATTTTCTGCCAGTCTATGGATGAATACGACCAAAAGAGAAGCCGGAAGAACCCAAACATTATTGGGTACAGCAGGTGATAAAAATAATTATTGGCGAGGTTGGGAGTTTTATTTGGATAGTCTCAATTACCTGAATGCAAGATTAATACATTCTCTGCCACATAATTACATTCATGTCCGATCTAAAGATTCGCTTAAAACCAATTCCTGGTATAATGTAGCTTTTAGTTATAACGGTTCAGGAAAAGCCCAAGATCTGATCCTTTTTATCAACGGAATTAAAGCAGAACAAGGTGTACTGTTTGATAATCTGTATAAATCCATAAAAACTATTACCGGTGGCGCTCAGGTACTCACAAATAGACCAGTGATGGTAGCAAAAAGCTATAGGGCTTTCACCGGAGAAAATGGTTTATTCCTGGGAAGAATCGATGATATTCACCTATTTTCCAGAGTTCTAACCCCATATGAAATAGCACAGCTTTATGATAAAAACAAGGAAGCTGATATAGCTCCGGAATACTGGGTTTCGCAGGCATCAGAGGTAAAATCACTGGAAAAAGAGCTAAAAGAACTAAGAAATGACTGGCTTAAAAAGATGATTCCTGTTATGGAAGTTATGGTTATGGAAGAAATGCCGGAAGCACGGCAAGCCTATGCTTATAATAGGGGTGACTATGAACAGCCTATCTATAAGGTGGAAGCCAACACACCAGCTATACTGCCAGCGTTTTCTGAAAAATATCCAAAAAATCGTTTAGGTCTGGCAAAATGGATATTCTCTCCCGAAAACCCATTAACAGCAAGGGTTACCGTTAAC
>JABDPH010000176.1 GCA_013042925.1 Eudoraea sp. | reverse complement strand
GTCCCGGCCCTTTCACTGTCCTTGCACCTACAAATGCCGCATTTGACTTATTCTTAGCGCTAGGGAATTTTGCAAGTATTAATGATGTTCCTGTAGCTGTATTGGAACAATTACTTCTTAACCATGTAATTGGTTCACAAATAAACGCCTCTAATTTTATAACCCTGGCCCGGAATTATGCGCAGACCCTGGCAGATGGCCCAACGGATGGCACAAAACTTTCCCTTTATTTCGATGCCACTGGTGCTACTGTTACATTCAATGGTGCTTCCAATGTAGTTGACGCAGATATAAGTGCTTCTAACGGCGTTATTCATACGGTGGATGCTGTCATTGATTTTCCAACGGTCGTTACTTTTGTAACCACGGATATAAACTTTCAACAGTTAACTACTGCCTTAACCACTGCAACACCAGGAACGGATTTCGCCACACTTCTATCGGGTACGGGACCATTTACGGTATTTGCCCCTGCCGATATAGCTTTCGACGCTTTGTTGGCAACAAATGACGACTGGAATACCGTAGAAGATATTGATGAGACTTTATTAACTTCGGTATTGCAACATCATGTAGCGAATGGTAACAACCGTTCCGAGGATTTTACAGATCAATCTACGCTTACAACACTGGAAGGAGATGATATTACCTTTTCGTCATCACTTGGTCTCATTACAATTACAGACGGTTCTGGCAATTCAGAAATTGTGGTAGCCGTTTCGGATTTTCAGGCTATAAATGGTGTCGTGCATCTTATAACAGAAGTAATGATCCCGGACACCACCAATTAGCATAGGAAGAATATCAGCTATTAATATTCAAACTGCCGTAATCACGGCAGTTTTTTTATATCTACCATACTCTAAACTCTTCATGCATCCAAATATTTTGTTAAATTTATATTATTTAATATTAAACAAAATGATCCATTTTAATTTATCCTCATCTTTTGTTTAGTCCTAATAAACAAGAGTTTAAGACCTATAAAGGTTCATTAAATAGAGAAAAATATGTTTTAAGGGAGTGTTAAACAAATAATAAATATCTTTTTACGTTTAACTTTTTTAATACTTTCGATGAACAAAATAATTAATTTAATATAAATTCATAAAAATGAAATTAAGTCCAAATTTTTTTAAAGCGATTCTGGCTACAGTAGTCTTAGTAGTATCGTTTTCATGTTCTAACGATGACAATGGTGGTTCGGTAATTCTACCGACGGAACAAAACATTGTTGAAATTGCATTAGGAACTCCTGATCTTACCATTCTGGTCTCAGCTCTTCAAGCTGCAGATGGAGATCTCGTAACTTTACTGCAAGGAGATGGTCCTTTTACTGTTCTCGCTCCAACCAATGCCGCGTTTACAACTTTTTTAGCAGCTAACAATTTCGCTTCCCTAGACGATGTGCCAACAGATGTCTTAGCAGAAATCTTATTAAACCATGTAATTTCAGCCGATATTACTTCTGGAGATTTAGTTGCTTCAGGAGCAGGCTATGCAAGTACGAATGCTTCAGGAGCAGATGATAATAACATCAGCATTTATTTTAATACTGCGAACGGCGTCCGATTTAATAACGTATCTGCAGTTACAGACGGAGGAGCAGATATAGATGCTTCCAATGGAACCATTCATATAGTAGATGCAGTAATTCCTATCCCTTCAATCCTTACTCATGCTGCAGCAAATGCAGATTTTAGCAGTTTAGTAGTAGCATTAGGAGCAGCAGATGGAAATTTAATTGATGTTTTAGGTGGTGATGGACCCTTTACGGTTTTAGCCCCGGATAATGCAGCTTTTGAAACCTTCCTGGATGGAACACCTTTAGGAAACGTAAATACTGCTGTCCTTTCTCAAATCCTTCTTAATCACGTTATTGGAGATGCTGTTAGTTCAACTGACCTTGTTGCAGGAGTAGCCGGCTATACAAACACCAGCGCTACTGGCCCCGGAGATAATGCATTAAGCCTGTATTACAATACCTCTGACGGAGTTCAATTTAATGGAATATCGTCAGTAACAACTGCTGATGTTGTTGGAACTAACGGGATCATACATGCTGTAGATACAGTAATAGACATTCCAACAGTAGTAACTTTTGCTGCTGCAGATCCAAATTTCACTACCTTGGTTGATGCCTTGACTACATTAACCCCTGGAACTGATTTTGTAAATATTTTATCAAGAACTGAAGGCAGTAACGCTGACGGAATTAATCCGGAATTCACAGTTTTTGCACCGACAAATGAAGCATTTGACGCTCTGGATGCCATCCCAGGAGAAGTTGTTTTAACCCAAGTTCTATTACACCATGTAGTTAGTGAAGCCAATATTACATCTGGTGACCTGAACCCAGATGGAGATACACCGGCCACAACGCTGGAAGGAGATGATATCATTATAACATTACCTGGTACAGACCCAAATATTGCTGATGTCACAGATGGTGAAGGCAATACAGGAAAAGGCATAATTGCCGTAGATGTTCAGGCTGGAAATGGAGTAATTCACGTTCTTGATGCTGTACTTCTTCCTAATACTACAAACTAATTAAAACATTGATTTAGTAGCGACTAATTCGATTATTTGATAGCTGAAACTCCCTTGATTCTCAAGGGAGTTTTTTTTATTTCTCTTGTTTAATGTTAGTAAAAATATTTTGAATTAATTAATTTTTGTTAATCTTTTATTAATTTATATTAAACAAAAGCAACCATATTAAATTTCATATATCCTTTTAGGGAACACTAAGAATATCAATTTATTATGCATTTATCATTTATTTCATTGAATTAAAAACTTAAGCGTAATTCCAATTGAAATTTATCTTTTTGTTTAATTTTTAATCAATATTATTTAAACTAATTGATAATTCTAAAACACCCTTATGATGAAAAAAATTACTGAATTAAAACGTTTTTTAATGTTTGCGCTTCTATCGCTGCTGGTTCTATCCTGTGAAAAAAATGATGATGGAATTACAGAAAGAGCCATAGAACAGAATTTAGTGGCAAAAGCCCAGGAAACTGACGCACTTAGCAGTTTAGTAGCTGCACTTATCAAAGCAGATGAAAATGAAGGCACGGACCTGGTAGCGACTTTAAGCAGCGACGGCCCTTTTACCGTATTTGCCCCAACCAATGATGCATTTGCAGAACTGCTTGGCGGTTTAGAAAACTACAATTCACTGGAAGATTTCGTTTCAGAAGAAGACAAGGAATTACTCGCAACCATTCTTACTTACCATGTATATGCTGATGGCATTGTGCCATCCTCTGAACTTAGTGATGGCCAGACCATTACTATGATACAGGGAGAAGATTTGGAAGTTAAGTTAGACAATGGCGTATTTATAAATGACGCCACGGGCGAACAAGCTCAAGTTATTATTCCCGATATCGGAGTAAGTAATGGAATTGTTCATGTGGTCGATAAAGTTCTGGTCCCACAGGCCGTCATCGACGCTACGAATAAAACAAATGATAATGAAGAAGAAGGTACACTGGTTGATCTGGTTGTTGAAGCTGAGAACCTCTCAGTTTTGGAAGCAGCTGTAATTAAAGCAGGACTTGTTGAAACCCTAAGTAGCGAAGGACCTTTTACCGTTCTTGCCCCAACTGATGAGGCTTTTGTTGCACTTCTAGCAGTGCTCGGCGATAATTACAATGGTTTGGATGATTTTGATACTGAAGAAGAACTGGCACTGCTAAAAGATATCTTGCTTTACCATGTAATTCCTGCTGAAGTTTTAGAAGCCAATCTTGCGGCAGGTACCGCTCCTACTGCACTGGCAGATAATAGCCTGGAAATAATTGCATCAAATGATACTTTTGTTATTGGTGATGCCTCCGATACAAACGCCAATATTTCGGCAACAGATTTAACCGCTTCCAACGGCGTAGCACACATTATTGATAAAGTGTTATTACCTCAGTCAGCAATAAACTTTGTGACTTCTCTAAGTCTTAAAACTATTGTAGAAATAGCAGTTGAAACAGACGATCTTAGCTTATTGGTTGAGGCACTTGTGCAAGCTAATGCCGGGTTGGTAGAACTATTAGGAACCGAAGGACCATTTACCGTTTTTGCCCCTGACAACCATGCGTTTGCTGCATTGCTAGATGCTCTGGGTGATGACTATCACAGCCTTGCCGACTTTGACACTGAAGAGGAAAAAGCACTGTTGGTTGACATCCTTACCTATCACGTTGTATCGGGTACGGCGGCATTCTCCGGTAATTTATCCAGCGGACAGCACATCCCAACGGCACAAGGAGAAAGCGTAGGTATAAATATCACCAACGGAACCGTACATGTGGAAGATGCCACCGATACCAATGCAACTGTTGTTATCCCTGATGTTGAAGCAAGTAATGGTGTTGTACATGTAATCAACAAAGTACTTTTACCACAGTCGGCATTAGATTTTATTACTTCACTTAGCCTGAAGACGATTGTTGAAATCGCTGTGGAAACAGATGATCTTAGCTTATTGGTTGAAGCTCTTGTGCAAGCGAATGCTGGATTGGTAGAACTATTAGGAACAGAAGGGCCATTTACCGTTTTTGCTCCTGACAACCATGCGTTTGCTGCATTGCTTGATGCTCTGGGTGATGATTATCACAGCCTCTCTGACTTTGATACTGAAGAAGAAAAAGCCCTACTAGTCAAAGTTCTTACGTACCATGTTGTAGTTGGCACCGCAGCCTTCTCAACAGATTTATATGATGGTCAGGAAATACCAACTGCTCAAGGAGAAAGTGTAAAAATTGATATAAAGAGTGGTACGGTACATGTTGAGGATGCTACCTCTACAAATGCAACTGTAAGTACGCCGGATGTAGCAGCAAGCAACGGTGTAGTCCACATTATAGACAAAGTGTTGTTACCTCAGGAAGTATTGGATCTCTTAGCCCCTAAAGTTCCTAATATTGTAGAATTGGCTCAGTCGGTTGATGATCTTAGCCTCCTGGTTGAAGCGCTAATACAAGCAGATGCAGGATTGGTTGAATTATTAAGCAGCGACGGCCCTTTCACTGTATTTGCACCAACAAATCACGCCTTTGCAGACTTGTTAAATGCATTGGGTGATGATTATCACAGCCTTGCAGACTTTGATACTGAAGAAGAAAAAGCTTTACTTACAAAAGTACTTGCCTATCATGTTGTGGCCGGAGCAGCCGTAGCTTCCAATGAACTTTCTAATCATCAGGAATTACCAACTGCACAGGGAGAATCTTTGTTTGCCATTATTAACCATGGGGTAGATATCAGAGATAAATCGGGGACTGATGCTAATGTAACAGCTCCTGATAATATGGCAAGCAATGGTATTGTCCATATTATTGACAAAGTACTTTTACCTCAGGAAGTGATCAATATCC
>JABDPH010000167.1 GCA_013042925.1 Eudoraea sp. | reverse complement strand
CCCATTGTTCGGCTGCTGCTTCCAGTAATACTGCTCTAGCAGCGGCACCAGCTACCCGCATTGCGTGCATGCCAGTACAGCGTACGGAGGCACTACCCCCGGTAACCTGCAAACTCATTTGTTTAGTAGCCGTCAAAAACAACCCATCCACCGTGCCGATCAGCATGGAAGGAACTTCTTTTCCTCCCATTATAAAACCTTTTGCCAAAGCGTAGTTCGCATATTCCTTATTTCCCGGCGCTTCTAACATAGTTACCGTATTCCAATCGGCATCCATTTCATCCGCCAGCATCATGGGCAATGAAGTATGTGCCCCCTGCCCCATCTCTGCGTGTGGAACAATCACCGTAATGGTATTGTCTGCATTAATTTTCAACCAGATATTAAGTACCGTATCCCCTTCTCCGGCGATCATATCCTTTACTTTCCCGGATCGGTTCCCTGGCCTTATGGCAACACCCAATACCAATGCACCACCTGTTAAGACCCCGGTAGTAATAAAAGCTCTTCTAGTCCATTTCCCCATCGTTCTCTTTTTTAGTGTTAACAGCAGTCAACATTTCTGCAGCGGCCCGTTTAATTCCTTTACGCACTCTTGGATACGTACCACATCTACATACATTACCACTCATGGCCTCGTCTATTTCATCATCAGATGGTGCAGGGTTGTTGGTCAATAAAGCATGGGCTGCTATGATTTGCCCGGATTGGCAATACCCACATTGAGGGATTTGTTCCTCAATCCATGCTTGTTGTATTGCGTGTAATTCTGTTTCATTGGGGGCAATACCTTCTATGGTAGTTATCTCTTTTCCTACTGCCGATTGAACCGGGGTTAGACAAGACCGTACGGCAACTCCATCTAATTGCACCGTGCACGATCCGCACTGTCCTATCCCACAACCAAATTTTGTTCCTGTGAGTCCAACCTGCTCTCGGATCACCCATAATAAAGGGGTAGATGTATCCACGTCTACCTCATGTGTTGTATTGTTTATACTTAAAATCATCTGCGTTTTTTACATTTTCGCTTAAAATCTATGTGCCTGAAAAGGCTTCTCTAAAACTACATATAAAAAATGATTCGTTCTAATCCCCTTTCTGATAACTCAAGGCAATCACCTGACAAGAATCATTGCCTCTGTCTAGAGCCTTAACTATATTTTGAATTGGCTTACAATCAAAATTTACGCGGTCAATTAAATGAGTCGTGTACATAAAAAAAAGGGGCACATGCAAGAACATCGACTAGCAGCAATTATGTTTACCGATATCGCCGGGTATACTGCCTTAATGGGATCAGATGAGGAAAGGGCATTTGAGATACTCCAGAAAAACCGTACTATACATGCGCGCCTATTGGATAAGTATAATGGCACACTCATTAAGGAAATGGGAGATGGGATGTTGATCAGTTTCGATCTTGGCTCCGATGCTGTGCGTTGTGCCATTGAAAATCAGATAGCTTCTAAGGAACAAAACATCCCCTTACGGATTGGCATCCATGAAGGGGAAATGGTTTTTGAGGATTCGGATGTTTTTGGTGATGGTGTTAATCTTGCTTCCCGATTGCAGGCAGCTGCCGAAGTAGGTACTATATCTATTACGGGACCTGTTTACCGGGATGTAAGAAATAAGTCCGATATACATACCCAATTTGTTGAAGAGAGGTACTTTAAAAATGTAGATGAGCAGGTAAAGATATATAATGTACTGTGTGAAGAACTGCCAGATGCTGAAGGGTCAGTTGCTTCTTCGGAAAAGAAAAAAGTTACTGTTAGAAGCTCCAAGAAGGGAGGAATTATGAAATTTTCTCTTGTTGCATTGGTGTTTATTTTGATTATTCTCTCCGCTTTTAACGTTTTTGATTCTGGGAATGATTACTTCAAAGAACGTGGATGGGTATTGCTAATGCCCTATGAAAATAAGACAGCTAATCACAATTTGTCCGGATCATTGGATCATTTAATAAAATCAGGGATCCAACAGTCAGGTTATGTCAATATTCTGCCTCAATCGCGCATTCAAAAAACATTGCGAAGGATGGGGAGGTCTGCAACGGACTCCTTAGATCTTGAAACAGCCAAGGAAATTGCGATCCGTGATGGGGTTCATGTAATTGTGACCGGTTCTATAGAGAAAGTTGGCGGCAATTATTTATTGACAGCACAGATCATTGATCCGGAATCGGAAATCGATCTTTACAGAACCACTGTCCGAGCCTCGGACAGTACTAAAATATTAAAATCAACCGATAAACTCGTACGAAGAATAAGAAGAGGGTTAGGAGAATCTTTAATTTCCAGAATTCAAAACAACACCTTTCTTCCTGCAGCAACTACCACCTCCCTAGAGGCACTCAAATACTTTACAACTGGCAATATCTATTGGGGCAAACAACGCTATAAAGAAGCCATAACACAATATAATAAGGCTTTTGAGTTGGACTCTAACTTTGTATGGCTACGGGTTATGATGGGTAACTACTACACCTACTATGAAGGTAATATTCCTGAAGCCGAGATGCACTACAAAAGTGCGGAACGGAATCTAAACAGTGTTACTGATAAAGAAAAATTATGGCTAACATCATTAATTGCTTCAAATAGAGGCGATGATGATACCTCAATTTTAGCGCTCCAGGAATACCTTTTTAAATTTCCGGATGATCATGATGCCTGGTACAATTTAGGCAATAGCTATAAGGATAATAGTGAATATAAGAAGGCAATAAAGGCCTATCAAGAAGCACTTCGGATTGATCCAAATGATGATTGGTCACTGATCAATACGGCTGTAATTTATAATAATGGTACATACCAGTACGATGCATCATATGAGTACTATACGAAAGCATTTGATTTATGGCCGGCAAATAAAATCTCACAAAATCATATGTTCGGGTTTCTTTTGGTTAAAATGGATAGTATTGAAAGTGCCAGGGAACATTTCAAGTTAATGTTTCAGGGAAATGACAAGGCAAACAAAGCCTTAGGCCACAGATCTCTTGCGCTCCTGGATATGTACCAGGGGAAAATTAAAAATGCCGTTAAACACTTTCAGGAGGGAATCGCCTACAGAACTATCCTGGGAAATGGTCTTAGCACAGCACGAGATCGAATGTATTTGGCTTCTGCATTTTTCATGCAAGACGCATACGCTGATGCACAGAAGCAACTTGAAAAAGTGGATGAAATAAGTAAAACTACATACTTAGCTCCTTATTGGCTTATGATCTGGGGTACTTTATGTGTTCAAAATAATGAACTGGACAAGGCAAGGACAATAAACCGGCTCCTAGCGTCACGTGTTAACCCAAAAAATGAGAGCGACAAAGCCAATCACGCAACGCTTTCAGGAAGCATATTAATCGCCGCTGACAGTATAGCCGAAGGAATACAATTGCTGGAATCCGCAGTACGATTAAGAGATCGGGACCTAATAAAGGGCCATTTAGCCAATGCCTATTTCAAAGAAGACAGGAGTTCCGAAAAAGCCGAAATCCTTTTTAAGGAAATCATCACAGGTAAAAGAATACTTGGTTTTGAAGGACAGCAATTATACGTAAGCGCTCACCTTCGCCTAGCGGAAATATATGAAAATAGATCTCAAATCGAAGAAGCAACCAAATACTATACGGCGTACTTAGGCTTGATAAAGAATGCGGATGACAACATCCAATTGATCCATCAAATTGAAAGTAAATTAGAACAGTTCAGTATCCCTATTTTATGAACAAAGAATTATTAAAAAATGATCTTATAGAGATAGACCCACCTCCTTTTCTTATCTTTAATTAAACCAATTTCACTAACATGAATGAAGGCCAACAACTTGCCGCCATAATGTTTACCGATATTGTCGGCTATACCGCATTAATGGGCAAGGATGTGGAATTGGGACTAGATTTAATTCGCAAAAATAGACAGATCCATAAGCCATTAATTGAGAAATATGGCGGAACCTGGTTAAAAGAAATGGGAGATGGTACCCTGGCAAGTTTTACCTCAGCCATTGATGCCGTAAACTGTGCAATTGAAATACAACAACGTGCCCAACTAGAACTATCAGCTAAAATTCGAATAGGGATTCACCTGGGGGATGTTTTATTTGAAAATAAGGATGTATTTGGTGATGGGGTAAACATAGCTTCAAGAATACAATCGATCGCTGATCCCGGAGGCATCTACATTTCTGAATCTATTTACGAAGCAATACGAGCCAGATCCGAAACGGAAGCTATATTTATTGGAGATCTCCGACTTAAAAATGTAGATCATTTGATCAAGACCTATTATCTAAAATCGGAAGGCCTTCCCATCCCTTCAATAAATAAATTAAAATCACTTAGAAAAGGATCTGAAAGGCAATCTAAAAAAAAGTTGCTCATAAGTACCTTATTCTTCCTGGTTATACTATTAACGGCCTTTTCCTGGTGGTATGCCGGCAGGCCAGAAGATAGTAAAATACAGGCTATTGCAGTACTCCCGGTTGAGAACCTTTCGCAAAATCTTGACGAGGAATGGCTGCAGAAAGGTATTCATCATGAACTTATCGACGCCCTTGGCAATATTGAGGAAATAAGGGTCATAGGAAAAACCTCCATGATGAAGTATTTAAACAGTACTATGACGATCCCTGAAATTGCCCGGGAATTAAATGTGGATGGAATTATAGAAGCATCGTTCTTTAAGCAAGATACTAGTATTAGAATCCGTGTACGGCTAATACAAGCCGAACCTGATGAGCGGCAACTTTGGACCGAAGTATATGAGAATTCTATGAGTAACGTCCCAGGTGTATATAGTGCGGTTGCACGATCTATAGCCGGGGAGATAAATATTTCATTAAATGTTGATGACGAACAGCGACTTTCTAAAAACACGGATATTGATCCGGAGGCTTATGAGGCATACCTAAGAGGTCTTTATTATGCAGAAAACTTAACCCCCGAATCACTAGACAGGGCATTGGTATATTTTGAAAAGGCGCTAAGTATTGAACCCAACTACGCCCTTGCGTACGTTGGAAAAGCGTGGGTATGGGGCGCGTACATACAACAAGGGATCAAATCTCGTAATATAGCAGGTCCAAAAGCAAAAGAAGCCGCCGATAACGCGTTAAGATTAGACAGTGAATTGGTAGATATTCACAGATTGCGCGCTATTCGATATACCTGGGCGGAATTTAATTGGGAACAAGCCGAAAAGGCGTTCCATAAGACGTTTGAAATAGATCCCAACAACGCCTTTGCACTGGCTTATTACTCACATTTTTTATCATTTATGGGACAAGCAGAGGAAGGATTGGTATATGGCGAAAAAGCAACCACTATAGATCCTCTTAATGTACTATACCAAGCGCTACATGGAATGGCTCTTAAAAATGCAAGAA
Source organism: Eudoraea sp. (assembly GCA_013042925.1). Taxonomy (GTDB): domain Bacteria; phylum Bacteroidota; class Bacteroidia; order Flavobacteriales; family Flavobacteriaceae; genus Eudoraea. The sequence continues at coordinate 5,824 of JABDPH010000167.1, read as the reverse complement.
AGTATGATAAGGCCCTTTCCTGGTTAAAAAATATGCTTGTTAAAAATCCCAATGAAGCCGTTGCAATGCCAGCACTCTGGGCTGTTTTACATGAGCAACATAAGTACGATGAGGCCATTGAAATGGCGCTAAAGATATATGAGCGGCGGCAAGACCAGGAAATTATTGATATCCTGGAAGCAAGGTATAGTCAGGACGGGTATAAGAAAACCATGCAAAGAATAGCTGAAACAATGGTCCTTCGTAGAAAAAAAAGTTTTTATAGCGCTGACCAAATATGCACCATGTATGCCCGCGCTGGAATGCGAGATGAGACTATTATATGGTTAGACAGTGCTTATCAGAAACACGGTCCCAATATGCCGTATATCAGCGTGGATCCTTTATTTGATTTTGTTAGAAAAGAACCTGAATTTAAGGACCTCATGTTGAAATTAGGTTTGAAAGATCACATAATTGAATAGGGTAATTATTTTACTAATGTCCAACTGATTCTTTTAAACTCTTTTATAGATTTATTGCTAACTTGATACGGTAACAGCCAATATCTTAAAATGTCCAACTTCTTCCAACAAAATATGTAATTATGAAACTTGATATACAATTTATACGCGAACAATTTCCAGCCTTTTCAGAACCTTCCCTGGAGGGATGGGCATTTTTTGAAAATGCGGGAGGATCCTACCCTTGTAAACAGGTCATTAAAAAGTTGACCGACTTCTACACGAAGAACAAGGTACAGCCATATTACCCCTATCCTGCTTCTAAGAAGGCTGGGGAAATGATGGATACTTCGTATCAGCGGATGGCCGAATACCTTAATGTAGATGCTTCTGAAATTCATTTTGGTCCGTCTACTACCCAAAATGTGTATGTCCTGTCCAATGCCATGCGCCCCATGTGGAAAGATGGAGATGAGATCATTGTTTCTTGTCAGGATCATGAGGCCAACGCCGGTGCCTGGAGACGCCTGGCAGACCGTGGGATCAAAGTAATAGAGTGGCACGTGGATTCTGAAACAGGTTTATTAAGCCTCCAAGAACTGGACCTTTTATTTTCTGATCGCACAAAGATGGTTGCTTTTCCACATTGCTCTAATGTGATCGGGCATTTCAATCCTGTAAATGAGATTAGTGAAAAGGCACATGCCCATGGAGCACTCTGCGTGGTGGACGGCGTGGCAAATGCACCACATGGATTTCCTGATCTAAAAACGCTGGGAGCCGATATCTACCTCTTTTCCTTGTACAAGACCTATGGGCCTCATTTAGGATTGATGTATGTAAAGAATGCATTGATAAAAAAGATGGAAAATCAATCGCATTTCTTCAAGGAAGGCATTACCCGGAGTATGATAACCCCGGCCGGACCGGATCATGCACAAATTGGGGCTGTGAGTGGCATATTGGATTATTTTGATGCCGTATATGAGCATCATTTTAAGGAGCAAGCTGTGCCATCTAAAAGAAACAAGGCAATTAATACATTATTTTTGGAGCATGAACAATTGTTGTTAGAACGGTTGCTCGCTTTCCTGAGGTCCCGGGAAGATGTTAGGATAGTAGGACCCGCTACCGCTGCGGGGAGGGCGCCCACTGTTGCAATTATTCCCCGAAATAAGAGTATTGAAGAAGTTTACGCCACCTTAACCAGGCATAAACTAATGCTGGGGACCGGAGATTTTTATGCGATACGCCCATTATTAGATATGGATATCCCCGGAGAACCAGGGGTACTCAGAATTTCTTTCTTGCATTATACGAGTATGGAGGAAATAGACCAGTTGATAGAAGGGTTACGGGTTGCTTTATAAGAAATCCTGGAATAAAATGTGCCTGAATTCGTTATACTAATACGGGTGCCATTAAAAAATCAACTAATAATGATGAAATACTTACGATATTTATTAGTAACAATCCTATGCCTCGGTGCATTTTCTGCAACAAGTCAGGAGCATCACATTGAAGATATCCTTGGGACCTGGCGAATGATGGGGAGCTTCAATAACGGGAAGCAGGTACTCGTTGCACTAAAAGACACGATCAAAAATCCAACGCATTATTTCTTTACTTTCAATAAAAACGGCACGTATACCTATGATGTTATTTCTTTAAAAGATGGATTAGCCGGCACCACCAGGACAGGGAATTGGGATGTAAGTCCAACCCATCAACAAATAACGTTTCGGGAATCATCCGCAGGCAACAAGCCACGAAATATTCCTAAAGATTTTTTAGACTATCCCACCGATGGAACGTTTTCAAAAAAACCCATGATGTTTCCTATTAAGGAACTGTCGAAAAAAAGATTGGTGCTCTATGATGATTTTCATAAAACCTTTGACATCTACATAAAATAAAGGATAACTTTCAATAATGCATAAGGGTTAACTTTGTATATTATCCTATGAAAAAAAATAATTATGTAGCTAAAGGCATGGCCGTTGGTATCGCTATTGGAACAGCAATCGGGGTGGCAACTGATAATACTGGGGTATGGATGTGCATCGGATTAGCGTTAGGAGCCGGAATAGGCAGTTCTCGTATGAGAAAGCAAGAAAAGGATCGGGACGATAGTTCTAGTTAATTAAACGTCCGGCCATTACCAACTAATTATATGTATTTATGCCAATTAGGCAATTAAACAGGGACCTTTCATAAAAAAAGTATCAGCCCAACAGAAACTCATATTGTTCCTAAACTACCTGCCCCTATTCGACTGCAAGAATACGGCACAGGAATTTTCGCCCTGGCGTATTCAAAATCAGCCTTAAAAAAAGCACTAAAGAAGCAGTTTATTACCGTTAACGGTGTAATTGCCACAACTGCTACCATGATACATGGCGGAGAATCCATAGAAGTATCTATTCCGAAAACATCTCCTTCAAAGAAAAAGCTGATCTTTCCGCTGAAAGTAGTATTTGAAGACGAACACCTGGCGGTGATCCATAAACCGGCCGGTATTCTGGTAAGCGGAAACAGGTTTAAGACTATTGCCAATGCCTTACCTCAGAACCTTCAACTAAGTAATCTTCCCGATACCACTGCACCCCAACCTGTTCACCGGTTAGATTATGCCACTACAGGCCTACTGCTTATTGGGAAAACCAGCAATAGTATCCGTACGTTAAATCAACTATTTGAAGACAAAAAGGTTTGGAAAACCTACTTTGCTGTTTGTATTGGAGACATGAAAGATCAGGGAGAAATTACATCAACAATAGATGGTAAAAAATCTAAATCAACTTATAACGTTATTCAATCGGTGCCTTCAAAAAAATTCGGCACCCTCAACCTGGTAGAAGTAATTCCGCATACGGGGAGAAGGCATCAATTGCGGAAGCATTTATCAGGGATAGGCAATCCAATATTGGGAGATAAGGACTATGGGATTGAGGATTTGATATTGCACGGAAAAGGGCTCTTTTTGCACGCCTATTCACTTCAATTTATACACCCGTTTACAAAAGAGAAAATCTATATAAAGGGTGAACTGCCGGAGCGATTTAAAAAACTATTTAATCATTAAAATTTTTATATTTAAGGGTTACTCTTACTATTATGATCATTGGACTATTTTATATTATCGTTCCGTTATTATTAATTGGTCTGATAGTTCGAAAACGACCGCCAAACATCTTACTATGGATAATTACCATGGTATCTTTTGGGTCCGTTATCGCCTATCTATGGGCATCTGCCCGCTGGGAAATGGTCAGTATTTATTTTAGACCAATATTTCTGGCAGCTTATGTAATAGCAGGTGTATTAAGTTATACACGCATTAAAAAACCAGAAACTCCTCCCAAAAAAATAGTCACGATATTTAGTGTTGTACTCCATTTGCTGCTGATAGTATTTTTTTCAGGTCTAAATTGGTTTTCTTTTAGAGGGTACCTCACACCAGAGAACAGTATAGATGTAGCTTCTCCGTTTCACAGTGGAAAACAAGTTGTTTTACACGGGGGAGCAAGCCCTTTCACCAACGGACACTTTCATGTAAAACCACAAAATTATGCCCTGGATATTGTTGGATTGAATTCGGTAGGAATGAGAGCCGCTTCCATTTCAGGTGGTGCTAACCTAAATGACTATGTGATTTATGGAACTCCTGTTTACAGCCCGGTTAATGGATTTATTACAGTTGTGGTTGATGAATATGATGATCTAACACCACCAAACACAGACACAGATCATTTGGCAGGGAACCATGTTTTAATTAAAGCGGAAGGAGTAGAAGTTCTCTTGGCACATCTTAAAAAAGGAAGTGTAGCAGTAAACGTTGGAGATACTGTAACCACAAATACGCTGATAGGCAACGTTGGCAATACAGGTAATACGAGCGAACCGCACTTACATATGCATATTGAAAAGGACGGAGAACCTAATACGGTGTTAGATGGCAGTGCAGTTGCATTTACTATAAATAAACAATTTCTCGTAAGAGGTGATGTACTGGCATTAGAAGAGGACTAATTAGACATACTACGGAGGTCAGAAATTAGTCTTGGATTTGTTTAAGAACAAAATGTAAAGTATATTTGTCTTTATATAAAGTTTATTTTCCTTTTTGTAAAATTAATTTTCCTATTATGGCTCTAGAAAATCGTAACACCAGACATGAAGATGAATACAGTAGGCTAATGACAATTCTTAATTTTAGACTACCCCATCGATTTAAAAATTTTGGACTTATCAGTGCCGCAATACTTTTTGCCTTTTTACTGTTTTATAAATTTTATGGCAGTAATGACCTTATTGTAAAAGATCTATGCAGGACCTTTATGTTATTTTTTCTGCTGATAGCTTCCTTAAGTAAAGACATTGTTGAAGATGAATATTTAAATCATGTCAGATACCAATCCTATGTTTTAGCCTTTATTTGTGCAATTACCTATTCTATAGGCCTTCCTCTGGTTGCTTTTCTCTTTGATATATTAATTACGAAGATCACCAGTGATGGAGCTATTAATTTTCATGAGGTTTCAGCATTTGAGGTGGTGTTTATTCTCGTGTGCTTTCAACTACTGTTTTTTGAAACTTTAAAACGATTAGGACGTGCGCAATAGAATAAAAGTAGAAAGAGCAGAGCTCGACTTAACACAAGAAGATCTTGCCAATAAGATAGGGGTCTCAAGACAGACCATTAATTCAATTGAGAAAAACAGGTACGTACCATCCACTATTTTGGCATTGAAACTCTCTGCCCTATTTAAGAAACCTGTTAATGAACTTTTTACTTTGGAAGCGTTGGATTAAGATGTAAGGTAGTACCTCCGCTGGTTTACAATAAATTGTATATTTAATGTTAGGGACTGTAAATCTATACTGGTATGAATTTTAAAACTTTTGTGATCATCCTTTTTCTCTGTATTACGGCCTGTACATCTGAAAAAAAAGAGAATTCCGATCCGGCGGTCAATGAATCTTCCAATGCCATTGCATTTGAAAAGGAAAAATGGGCCGTAAAGGAAGGTGAGGACTATCCATTCCGGGAACAAATGCTTGCAGACATCGTCTATAACGATACAGTGAGAACACTCAATAAAGACGAAATTTTAGGCTTACTTGGAGCCCCAAACCGCACCAATGAGGGGCATCTATACTATATGATTGAGGAGACACGGTTAGGATCCTGGACCTTGCATTCAAAGACATTAGTAATTAAAATTGCCGAGGATAGCACCATAGAATGGATTAAGATTCATGAATAGGTAGCATCTAATAGCAGAGAAAAAAAGCTGCTACTAACTTTAACTCGTGGTAAAACCCTATTTTAGACCTGCATCTGTACCCATAGGTGCCAACGTCTAATTCAACTTGCT
>JABDPH010000153.1 GCA_013042925.1 Eudoraea sp. | reverse complement strand
GGCAATGGTAACACTCAATAAGGGTGATGAAGTAATTTTACCTGCCCCTTATTGGGTAAGCTACAGCGATATTGTTAAACTGGCGGAAGGAGTTCCGGTTGAAGTTCCAACCAGCATAGAATCAGATTTTAAAATGACCCCGGAACAATTAGAGGGGGCAATCACTTCTAGAACTAAAATGATTTGGTTTAGTTCTCCTTGTAATCCAAGTGGATCTGTTTATAGCGAAGAAGAATTGGAAGGTCTCGCAGGTGTATTGAGAAATTATCCTGAAATCCTGGTTGTATCCGACGAGATTTACGAACATATTAATTTCAGGAGCAAGCATGCAAGTATTGCTAAGATGGATGGTATGTACGAGAGGACAATTACAGTAAATGGTGTATCAAAGGCCTTTGCTATGACTGGGTGGAGAATTGGTTATATAGGAGCACCAGAATGGATTGCAAAGGCTTGCACTAAATTTCAGGGACAAATTACAAGTGGCGCCAATGCCATAGCTCAACGGTCTACAATTGAGGCATTAAATGCACCGGTGAGCAAAATTCAATTCATGATTGATGAATTTCATAAAAGGCGAGATATCTTGTTGGAGCTTTTAGGGGAAATAAATGGATTTAATTTAAATGTCCCGGAAGGTGCTTTTTATGTTTTTCCCGATATTTCAAGTTTCTTTGGTAAGACCCTGAAAGGCACTACGATAAATAATGCTTCTGATTTTGCTTTATATCTATTGGAAAACGCTAATGTAGCTACGGTTACTGGTGAAGCATTTGGTAATCCAAACTGTATTAGAATATCCTATGCCGCTTCAGAAGATGAATTAAGGGAAGCTGTCAAAAGAATTAAAGCTGTAGTCTAAGTCCGGATTGGCCTTTATCTACATTTCTGAAGGATCATATCTTTTTCCAGAAATAAGGATTAAAAAGTATCAATACGGTAAACAATTCTAATCTGCCTGCAAGCATTAGAAAACCACACCACCATTTTCCCAGTACAGGAAGGCTATCATAGTTACTTACGGGGTTAAGGTCCCCGAAAGCCGGTCCAACATTTCCAAGAGCCGATGCTGCGCCACCAATTGCGGAAATAAAATCCAGCCCTAAAAGACTTAGCACAAGGGCACCTACTATGAAAAGCAACATATAAAGGACAAAGAATGCGATTATGTTATATACAATATGCTCGCTCACGGTTTTATTATTGAATCTCACAGGAATAATTGCACTAGGATGTAAGGTTCTTTTAAATTCCAGCAAACCATTTTTAATAATTAGGATATGCCGCATTACTTTAATACCTCCGGCGGTGGAACCAGCAGAACCACCCATAAACATCAGGCCGAAAAAGAAAACGGTTAAAAAGGGTGTCCAGGCAGTAAAATCTGCGGTTACGAATCCGGTAGTCGTAATAACAGCGGTAATCTGAAACAAGGCATGTCTGAAAGAACTTTCAATTTCTCCAAATGGCATGGGGTGAAAGTTTGAAACTTCAACATTGGCCTGAAAATATATAACCAATGCCGTCACTATGGTGAAAATCAGCATTAAAATACCGTAAAACTTAAATTCTTCATCCCTTAGTACTCTTTGGATTTTACCTTTAAAGGCAAAATAGCTCAACACAAAATTGCTTCCTGCCAGAATCATAAAAAATATGACTATATATTGTATCAGAGGTTGGTTACTCCAATATGCAAGACTGGCATTTTTGGTTGAAAACCCACCTGTAGAAAGGGTAGCCATAGAATGGTTTATGGCATCAAAAAACGACATCCCGGCAACACTTAGCAAAAGAGTTTCAGCTGCAGTATATCCAAAATAAATTAGCCAAAGTCTTTTAGCAGTGTCCGTAATTCTGGGATGGAGCTTATCTGCGTTTGGTCCGGGAGCTTCTGCAGAGAATAATTGCATTCCACCAATTCCCAGTAAAGGAAGTATAGCTATGGCCAGAACAATAATACCCATACCCCCTATCCAATGGGTAAGACTCCGCCAAAAGAGTATCCCCTTGGGTAAAGATTCAATATCGTTCAGAATTGAAGCACCCGTTGTAGTATACCCGGAAATAGTTTCAAAAAAAGCATTCGTAATACTTGGAATAGCTCCGGAAAAAATATAAGGCATTATCCCGGAGGTAGACATTACAATCCATCCAAGCGTAACAATGATATAACCCTCTTTTCTTTTAACTTCTTTATCATGGCCTCTTGTGTAAAACATGGCCAGAACACCTAGCAGCAGCGTTATTATCGCTGCCAGGGTAATATCAAGAGTAACACCATCATCATAAATCCCACTAACCAAAGCCGCAATTAGCATGAAACCACCATTAAATAATAACAGTAATCCCATTAAGTGGATAATTATTCTATAATTCAGACCTGTCATTATATAAAAAGCCTTTCAATTTTTGAAATGGAATCTGGCAGACAGCATACCACTACCCTATCACCTTCCTGAATCCTGAAATCGCCCAGGGCAATATTTCCAACTCCACCTCTTACAATCCCACCAATTATCGCAGACCTGGGAAATTCAATTTCGCGTATAGCTTTTCCATTTACCCTTGAGGTAGCCGTCACTTCGAATTCCAGGATTTCGGCATTTAGGTTATTTAATCGAGTCAGAGCAACAACCTCACCTCTTCTTATATACCTGAAAATATTATTCGCAGCGAGTAGTTTCTTATTAATTAAAGTATCAACACCTATGGACTGGGAAAGCTGGAAGTAATCCATATTTTCCACCAGAGCGATAGTTTTTTTGATATTCTTGGATCTTGCCATCAGACAAGACATAATATTAGTTTCTGAATTTCCGGTAACCGCAATAAATGCATCCATAGAATCCAGACTTTCTTCTTCCAATAATTCCACATTTCTGCCATCTCCGTTTATTACCAGAGCATTAGGCAGACTATCTGATATTTCAAAAGCCTTCTCCTTGTTTTTCTCTATCAGCTTTACATTAAATTTTTTAGAACAGAGATCACGGGCAGCGTTAAACCCAACTTTACTACCTCCTAAAATCATTACATTTTTTATCTCTTCTTTCTTTTTACCCGTAAGCTTGTAAAGTTCATCTACTCCTTTTTTATCAGTTACAAAATATACCTGATCATTGTCCTTAAAAACTGTATCGCCTCTGGGCATTAATGTATACTGGGTTCCAAGTCTTTGCATAGCAATAGGCATAAAATGCAATTCGGGAAATATATGTGCTGCTTCTTGTACCGTTTTGCCAATAAAAGGTGCACCCTTTGGTAAGACAACGCCAACCATTATCAAAGCCCCTTCCTCAAATTCATAAGTATCAAAAAAAGCAGACTGATTAAGTAAAAGCTGTATTTCTGTTGCGGCCAATTCTTCGGGTGAGATCAATTCGTCAATTCCCATTTCTGAAAACTTAATCAGCTCCCTATTATCTAGGAATTCAATATTTGAAATTCTCGCAATTGTTTTTTTGCATCCTAATTGTTTAGCCAGTAAACAGAGTGTAATATTTGTGGTTTCTGAAGAAGTTACTCCAATAACAAGATCTGAACTTTCAACTTTCGCATCGCTTAAGACAGAAATGGAAGTAGCATCGCCTTTAAGTACTTTTATGTCTAAATGACTGTCTGCGTAGGTTAAACTTTCCTTGTTAGAATCAATCAAAGTAATATTCTGGGATTCATATGATAAAAGTTTTGCCAAATGAAAACCTACTTCGCCTGCCCCCGCAATAATAATCCTCATCTTTAGTATTTAATAATTTTCAAGAGTCCGAATGTGGCGTAAAGGAGCTATTTTGAAATAATATAAGCCAATGAAGCTCATGTACGTTGTTTTTGCAAAGTTTGCAATGGCAAAATTACGTAAATTTATTTTGATTAATGTCTAACTCGGACAGCAAAAACGGACATTGAATCTATTTGGATTATCCTTGTTAATACCCATTTTCGAAGCGGGCTTTGTATTATCTTTGCCCGAAAATTTAGCTCATGTCAAAAAAAGTAAAACCTTATAAAACATCCACACTTGGAAAAAAGCAGCAGGTCACCCAAATGTTTGACGCAATTTCCGGTAACTATGATGGTCTAAACAGGGTAATTTCTTTTGGTATTGACATAAAATGGAGAAATAGAGTAGTGGCTATTTTGAAGAAAAGAAATCCGACAAAAATACTGGACATCGCAACCGGAACCGGAGATTTGGCTATTAACCTTGTAAAAACAGGGGCAGAACAAATAATAGGCCTGGATATTTCTAAAGGCATGCTCGAAGTTGGGAAAAAAAAAGTGACAGAAAAAGGTTTGGATACAACTATTGAAATGGTTGTTGGCGATAGTGAAAATCTGCCATTCGAAGATCATACCTTTGATGCTATTACTGTTGCTTTTGGAGTTCGGAATTTTGAAAATCTCGAAAAAGGTTTGGCAGAAATTTACCGTGTATTAAAACCTTCCGGTACTTTTGTGGTATTAGAAACTTCTGTGCCAACAAAATCACCCTTTAAACAAGGGTATTGGTTTTATACTAAAAGTATCCTTCCTTTAATAGGTAAAATGTTCTCCAAAGACCGTTCTGCTTATACCTATCTTTCAGAATCTGCTGCGGTTTTTCCGTACGGTCAGGCCTTCAACAATATTTTAGGGAAAATTGGGTTTATAGCTATGGAGAACAAGCCACAAACATTTGGTGTGGCTTCTATATACGTAGCTTCAAAATAGATAAATGAAATATATCTTAGTTTTTTTGATAGGTTTCTTAATGCTGGTCGCAAGTCCATTGCATGCTCAATTCAAAGAAAAACCCATCATAAATCTTGAAAATGAAGATAAGGCCTTATTAAATTGGGGATATTACCTGGGGTTCAATCAATATGGCTTTAAATTTGAATATAAGAACGACCTTGATGATATCCTGGTAGATAAGTCTATCGGTTTCAATGTAGGCCTGATAGGGGAATTGAGGATTAACGAATTTTTGGACCTGCGATTTGAACCCGGATTGTTCTATACAAGCAGAACCTTAGGTTTTAAAGGGTTTACCAATCCAAATGATGCTTTAAGAGAAGTAAAATCTACTTATATTAATTTTCCCTTACTCCTTAAAGTAAGTGCTCGAAGATTTGGTAACTGGAAACCATATATCATTGGCGGCGTATCTGCTTCTTTAAATTTGGGCAGTAACGAAAATAGCCTGGACGATAATAGCAGTGGCACTTTTCGAATGACAAAAACAGTCTATAACTGGGAAGTTGGCTTTGGTATTGATTTCTACACGGAATATTTTAAATTTTCACCTTCTATACGGGGAGTTTTTGCACTTAGCAATGAATTGGTCCCGGACAACGATCCAAACAGTCCCTGGACCGGAAATATAGATGCTATGAAAACCAGAGGGTTTTTCGTGAATTTTACTTTTGAATAAGCCAAAGCCTCTTAAAAGTATTTGAATTTTTCTGCCACCAGTACTAAGCATTTAATTCGTTACACTTTTGCCTCTTCTAATTTCACTTAGAAAAATGGCCGTGGCGGTTGCAACATTTAAGCTTTCAGTCGTTTTTTTTCCATATTGAGGAATACTAAGTCGGTTTTTGCTATTTATCTTAAGACCAACATTCTCAGATATGCCTTTACCTTCGTTCCCCAATATTAATATCCCTTTTTCAGGCAGATTTACAGAAAACACAGAATTCCCTTTCATATATGTGCCAAAAGCAACATTTTCGTTTTCTTCAAGTAAATCAGCAATATCAGTATAGACAATATTTACCCTGGCAATAGAACCCATGGTGGCTTGCAGGACCTTGGGGTTATAACAATCTACCGTGTCAGGAGAACATATCAAATGTGCTATTCCAAACCAGTCGCACAACCTTATTATGGTTCCTAAATTTCCCGGATCCTGAATAGCATCTAAAACAACCACCCAATCCGAAAAATCAACATCTGCGACCTCGGGAATCTCAAATATTCCCAATAATTTATTCGGACTTCTTTGAGAACTTATTCTTGTAAGATCCTTTTCTGAAATATAATGGACTTCTACTTTGTTTTTTGCTTTGAATTGGGGATCAGTGCTGTAGATACTATGTGTCTTAAATTTAGAATTCATAAGCTCCGAAACTACCTTCCTGCCCTCAGCTATAAAAAGTCCGTTTTGAATTCGGTACTTTTTTTGATATAAGCTTTTTATAAATTTTAATTGACTTTTTACAACCATTCAAATAATGTATTTTTGGCTTCTATGAAGACCCTTCGGAGTTACGAAAAGAATATTGCAAAAATAGGTTTATTCTTGCTTATTGTTGCATTCACTTCCTGTAATACGCTAAGAAGGGTTGAGGATGACCAACTTTTGCTGACAAAAAATAACATTTACGTTAATAGCGAAAAAATTAAGAGTGAAGATATTCGGAGTCTTGTATTGCAAGAACCTAACAGCACCTTATTAGGCTATCCTTTGAGACTTAACCTTTATAATTTAGCAAAAAAAGATCCGGATTCTTCTTTCCAAGCCTGGCTTTACAGAAAAGAAAACAGGGAAAAAAGACTTGTAAATTCATTATCTCAAAAACAGGTTAATAGATTGGGTGAATCTTTTTTGGTAAAAGGTTATAGTGATTGGCTTAAAAAGATTGGTGAACCCCCTTCCATTATAGATACTTCACAAACTAAGAAATCGTTGGAACGTTTGAGCGTCTATTACGGTAGCAAGGGATATTTTAATAATACCACATCCTATGAATTAGATAGTACTAAAAAAAAGAAACGGGCTGAAATAAATTATAAGATTGCACTCGGAAAACCATTTATTGTTGATTCAATTTCCAAAAATATCAGCTCTAAAGCCATAGATTCTATCTACTCACTGAATGAGGCTGAATCCTTTATTGATAATAGCAAACAGTTTGATCTTGTTGATTTTAATAATGAAAGGGAAAGACTTTCAAAACTTTTTAGAAATAGCGGAGTATATAATTTTCAGGAAAGTTCTATAGCCTATGATATTGTAAGAGATACGGTAAGGCTTAACGATGATCAGAAAATGAATGTAAAACTTAATATTGGTAACCTTAGAAAGCGTGGCGATACTAGCATTACTACTGCGGAATATAAAGTCTTTCGTTTCGGAAAGATCAATATTTATCCGGATTATAGTTTCAATGAAGATAATTCTACTTTAAAATCTGTAGAATACGATAATTATACGATTTATTATACAGACAAACTCCGTTATAAACCCAAGGCATTAGCCGATGCCATTTTCCTGGAAAAAGACAGTCTATACAGAGACATTGATAAAATTCGTACTTACAGGCGAATTACTAATTTAAATACCTTTAAATATCCCAATATACTTTTCACAGAGGACAGTACCCAATCAAAACTTACAACAGACATTTTTTTAGCGACCAGGCCCAAATTTTCATGGGCTATTGATTTTGATATTACTCACTCTAATATTAGATCATTGGGTATTGGTTTTAGTACAGCCCTTATCTCACGTAATATTTTCCGAGGTGCCGAAACACTTAGCTTGTCTGTGGGAGGTACATTTGGGTTATTAAGTGATGAAACTTCTACGGAGAATTTCTTTTCTGAAATAGGTGCAGATGTTGCAATAACATTCCCCAGAATCTGGTTTCCGTTTTTTAACTGGAAAAAAATAATTCCATACTATAAACTTCCGCAATCCAGGATTTCGGTGGGTACCAGTTTTCAAAAAAATATTGGTTTAGATAAACAAACATTTAATACCATATTAGGATATAACTGGGCTACCAACAATTTTAATAAAAACAATGTAGAATTATTAAACATTCAATTTGTAAATAATCTTAATCCCGATCGTTTCTATAATGTTTATCAAAGCACCTTTAATAGGTTAAATGATATTGCCGTGGATTATTCAGATGACCCTGCTTTAGAGGACTTTTATGTAATGCCAGAACCATCAGATGGTCCTACATTAATTATTCCTGAAGGTACAACAGGTTTTACCAATGCTATTTTGAATGGCGACGTAACTTCAAATCCGGAAGATTTTGATGATGTTGCCAGTATTGAAGAGCGAAGAATTAGGTTAACGGAAAACAACCTCATATTTGCAAGTAACTACACATTTAATAAAAACAATAGATCTAGTATTAATGATGAAAGTTTTTATTCTTTCCGATTTAAAATAGAAAGTGCAGGAGTTTTGTTATCTGCTATCGCTAACGTTATAGAATTTGACAAAAATGATAACGGGGATCGCACTGTCTTTGGTGTACCTTATTCCCAGTATATAAAAACGGAATTTGATTACATTAAGCATTGGGATTTATCAAGATCCAATGTGCTTGCCTTTAGAAGCTTTTTTGGCATAGCTATCCCGTATGGAAACTCTAATAGTGTGCCCTTTGTTCGTAGTTATTTTGCTGGTGGTTCGAATGATAACCGAGCCTGGTTTCCTTATTCCCTTGGACCAGGATCAACGGATAACATTAATGATTTTAACGAGGCGAACATGAAAATAGCCCTTAATCTTGAGTATCGGTTTCCTATTTTTGGGAATTTTAAGGGTGCAATTTTTGCAGATGCGGGTAATATTTGGAATGTTTGGGATAATGTAGAGGATCCTGCCGCTGTGTTTGAAGGTTTTGAATCACTCTCCGAAATAGCTCTTGGTACAGGTATGGGGCTCAGATATGACTTTACGTATTTCGTGTTCCGACTCGACATGGGCTTTAAAACCTATAACCCTGCACTGTTAGCCAGTGAAAGATGGTTTAGCCAATATAATTTTGCAAACGCAGTATTCCAGATTGGTATAAACTATCCTTTTTAGACCTTTAATTATTTTACTACATTTGCCACAACTCATAAAAAACTAACAGACCATAAAATTATGTCGCATTCAATAAAACCAGGTGTTGCTACAGGTGACCAAGTTCAACATATTTTTAATTACGCCAAGGAAAAGGGATTTGCCCTGCCTGCAGTTAACGTTATAGGTTCAGATACTATTAATGGAGTATTAGAAACCGCTGCAGCTTTGAATTCTCCGGTTATTATTCAATTTTCCAATGGAGGAGCACAGTTCAATGCGGGAAAAGGCTTATCTAATGAAGGTCAGCAAGCCGCAATACAGGGAGCCGTTGCAGGGGCAAAACATATACATCAGTTAGCTGAGGCTTATGGTGCTACAGTAATTTTACATACAGATCATTGTGCTAAAAAGTTATTGCCATGGATTGATGGTCTTCTGGATGCAAGTGAAAAGCATTTTGCGGAAACAGGTAAATCACTCTACAGTTCGCATATGATTGATCTTTCGGAGGAACCTATAGAGGAAAACATTGCCATTTGCAAAGATTATCTTGAAAGGATGAGCAAAATGGATATGACTCTGGAAATTGAATTAGGTATTACTGGAGGTGAGGAAGATGGCGTGGATAATACAGATGTTGATGACTCAAAATTATACACTCAGCCTGAAGAAGTGGCTTATGCATATGAAGAATTATCCAAAATAAGTCCAAGATTCACTATTGCTGCAGCTTTTGGAAATGTTCATGGCGTTTACAAACCCGGAAACGTAAAGTTAACTCCGAAAATTCTAAAGAATTCCCAGGAATACATAACCAATAAATACGGGGTGGAACATAATCATATAGATTTTGTATTCCATGGTGGATCTGGTTCAACTGTTGAGGAAATACGCGAAGCCATTGGATATGGTGTTATAAAAATGAATATCGATACGGATTTGCAATATGCTTTTTTAGAAGGTGTTCGGGATTACGTACAGGGTAAATCTGCTTATTTACAATCACAGATCGGGAACCCGGATGGGGCTGACCAACCAAATAAAAAGTATTATGACCCAAGAGTTTGGCTGCGCGAAGGAGAAAAGACTTTTGTTGAGAGATTAAAAAAAGCTTTTGAAGATCTAAACAATATTAATACCTTGTAGGTAACTTTTAGAATAAAACACTATTCCAATGACGGCTTGGTTCAAAAGAACAGAAAAAGGTATACAAACTGCAACTGAGCAGAAAAAAGATACGCCCAAAGGCTTATGGTATAAATCTCCTACGGGGAAAATTGTTGAATCTGAAGAATTAGCGAAAAATTTTTATGTTAGTCCTGAAGATGATTATCATGTAAGAATAGGAAGCAAAGAATATTACGAAATTCTTTTTGACGACAACAAATTTCAGGAACTGGACACCAAGTTAACTTCCAAAGATCCCTTAAAATTTGAGGATACCAAGAAATATTCCGATAGATTAAAAGCCGCTCAAAAAAAGACTGGTTTAAAAGACGCGGTTAGAACAGCTGTAGGTAAATCTATGGGTAAAGATTTAGTAGTATGCTGCATGGATTTCAGTTTTATAGGGGGTTCAATGGGTAGTGTTGTTGGTGAAAAAATTGCACGAGGAATTGATTATTCAATTAAAAAGGGAATTCCCTTCGTAATGATATCCAAATCTGGCGGTGCCAGAATGATGGAAGCAGCTTTGTCATTAATGCAACTGGCCAAAACATCTGCAAAATTAGCGCAGCTTGCTGAAGCGAAAATTCCATATATTTCTTTGTGTACGGATCCTACAACCGGCGGTACAACTGCTTCCTATGCCATGCTGGGAGATATTAATATCTCTGAGCCTGGGGCGTTAATTGGTTTTGCCGGGCCCAGAGTAGTTAAAGAAGCAACCGGAAAAGATCTTCCGGAAGGATTTCAAACCTCGGAATTTGTTTTGGAACATGGCTTTTTAGATTTTATTTCCCACAGAAGAGATCTTAAAAGGAATATTAATCTGTATATAGATCTTATTCAAAATATACCTATTAGAAAATAAAAAACCCTGAACTTCAGAAGCCAGGGTTATTTAATTATTGGCAAGGTTTTTTATTTCTTAAACCTTCTTAAAAATATTTCCTCAGATTCTCCATTAGGATAAGTAAGAATCCCTTTTGAATCGCAACTACCATCTCCAAAATCAAGACTTACGGTTGTATCATTTTTGGAAATTTCAAGTATTCCACTTACGATGAATCTACAAGATAGTTCTCTTCTTAGTGGGCTTATTGTTTCTTTTACAAAAACATTATCCAATTTTCCCGTATATGTACCCTTACCAGAGATAAGAAAAACGTTATCGCCCCAGAATCCGCTTCCAAAACCTTCAATCCATTCCCTGGTTCTGTTACCGGTAAAACTGGCAGAACTACCATCGGGCCATTCTCCTGTAAAACTGGCAAC
>JABDPH010000138.1 GCA_013042925.1 Eudoraea sp. | reverse complement strand
GTGCAGAAGCCTCTACAAGTTCAATGGCATGTGTAGGAAGAAAATAAATTATACTTTCTTCGCCCGGCCTGTGACCACTTCTTCCCGCTCGTTGCATAAAGCGTGCAACTCCTTTGGGACCTCCAATTTGAATTACGGTTTCCACCGGCGCAAAATCCACACCGAGATCCAGACTTGAAGTGCAGACTACAGCTTTGAGACTTTCATTTCGTATTGCTTGTTCTACCCATTGCCTGGTTTCCTTATTAATACTTCCGTGATGCATGGCAATTTCACCTGCCAATTCCGGATGTTTTTCCAGGATTTTTTGAAACCAGATTTCGCATTGGCTTCTGGTATTTGTAAAAAGCAGGGTTGTTCTGCTGTTGTTGATTATAGGAATAACTTCATCAAGCAAGCGAAGACCCAAATGACCACGCCAGGGAAAAGTTTCCATTTCTTTGGGAATAATACTCTTTACTGTAATCTTTTTTTTGAGATTGGCCCTGATCAGCACTGAATTTTCATGGGCAGATGATCCGGGACCCAACAGTACTTCTCTTGCCTGCTCAAGATTGCCAATCGTGGCCGATATACCCCAAATTCGCAATTCTTTTGTAATTCCCTTAAGTCTTGATAGTCCAAGCTCTGTCTGTACCCCTCGTTTGGTGCCCAGCAATTCATGCCATTCATCCACTACTATTGCAGAACAGTTCTTAAAAATTGTGTCATATCCTTTTGTGGCAAGAAGCAATTGAAGACTTTCGGGAGTGGTGATGAGCAGGTCGGGCATACTTCTCCTTTGCTTAGCTCTTTCGGCAGTAGAGGTATCTCCGGAACGGATGCCAACGGTAAGTTGTGTGTCTAAATCGTGGATTACCCTTTCTACCGATTGCTTTATTTCTTGTGACAAAGCCCTCAGGGGAGTAATCCAGATTGCTTTAAGCCCTTTCTTATGCTTTGTCTTATATTCAGGGTTATTTTTAAGATAGTTCAGGACTATTGGAAACCACAATGCATAGGTCTTACCACTCCCTGTGGGTGCATTTAGCAGTCCATGTTTTCCTTCTAAAAAAGCCGACCAGGTTTTTAATTGAAATGGATGAGGTGTCCAGTTTTGTTGGCTAAACCAATCTTTTGCCAGATTGTAAAGTTGTTGTTTTGTCATTCTTTTCTTTCCGGCTTTTGTTTTTTGCATACAACTATTTGAGTATGCGCATGCATTACTTATCGGTGTCCTTATTTTTCTTTTATCAAGGGTTGTTTTTCTCCTGAATTAGTTTTGGCATTATTAAAAATATGAACCAGTCAGGAGCTCTGTGAAATTACAACTTTCTCATTGAAACCAATTAGGAATATAGATCGTAAATTTGGGAGAATTTATTAAATATTTTGAATGTTTTTTTAAAGTATGACCTTTAAAAAAAGTATCTTTACAGTTTAAATTTTAGTACTATTTTATGGCCATAGTAGATTTATATTTTCATAGTGAACATAGGCGGAATTTAGCTCATTTTGCCTCTTTAGCATCTCTAGCAGCAGTTGATGGAGAGATTAATCCCGGGGAGAAAGGCTTATTAGATCGTTTTGCCCGTAAGCTGGATATTACCTCTAAGGAATATAAGGAAGTAATGAAGAAGTCTAACCAATATCCCATTACTCCTTCGAACAGTTTGGAGGAACGCCTTGAACGATTGTATGATCTATTTAGATTAATATATGTAGATCATAATGTGGAAGATGAGGAAATGGCATTGCTAAAGAAATACGCAATTGGATTGGGATTTCCGGTTAAAAAAGCCAACCACATCGTAGAAAAATCTGTGGCAATATTTAGTGGAAGATTTAATTTTGAGGATTACCTCTTTATCCTCAAACATTAGCAGAAATCGTAAAAAAACAGAAGGCTTATCCGTTTGACTCAGCTCGTTGTTTAGCCATAAACTCTTCCGCTTTTTCTACCATTTTAGGACTTCCACAAATGAATGGTACGCGTTCGTGCAACTCTTTTGGTTGTATTTCCATTATTCTTGTAAACCCATCACTCGCTTTTCCATTCGCTTGTTCTGCAATAAATGCCATAGGATTACATTCGTAGAGCAGTCGCAATTTACCATTAGATGCAATGCTGCTTTTAGGATACATATAGATGCCACCCTTTATCATATTTCTGTGAAAATCTGAAACCAGAGAACCAATATATCTTGAAGTATATGGCCTGTCATCTTCTTCTAACTGGCAGTATTTGATATAATCCTTTACACCCTGAGGAAAATGAATATAGTTACCTTCATTAACCGAATATATTTTACCTGTTTCCGGATACTGCATATCAGGATGTGAAAGATAAAATGTACCTATA
>JABDPH010000136.1 GCA_013042925.1 Eudoraea sp. | reverse complement strand
GTACAGACCATATAGACCCTGCTTCTTTAAGAGGTTTGGGACCAGATCAGGTATTGGTTTTAATAAATGGTAAAAGAAGACATACCTCTTCCCTCATTAATGTAAATGGTACATTTGGTAGGGGAAGTGTAGGAACAGATTTAAATGCTATTCCTACAGCTTCAATACAGCGTGTTGAAGTACTAAGGGATGGAGCAGCAGCACAATATGGGTCGGACGCAATTGCAGGAGTAATTAATATTATACTTATTAAGGATTCAAGTGAATTAAATCTTACTGTAACTACAGGTGCGAACTTTTCAAAGAATGCCAATGGGCAAACAGGAGGCTCAGATGGTGAGGCTACCAATATAGCAGGTAGTTATGGAATTTCCTTGGGTGAAAGAGGAGGATATATTAATTTTTCAGGTGATTTCGATGTTCGTCAGGACTATAGCCGGATGAAAGAATGGGAAGGCGATGTATTTAATCAATACAATACTGTAGAGCGATTTGCAAATAATGATGGTTACGACTTAGCTGCCTTATTGGATGATGATGTAACTGATGTACTTTTTTATGCAAATGCTGCAGGAATTGATACCGGAACAGCAACTACTAAAGCAGAATTACAACCAATTCTCTCTGTTGATAATACGGAGTCTGAGCTAACGGCAAGAGGTTTGGTAAGAAGTGATTTTAATATGAGAGTAGGGCAGTCTGCCTTAAGAGGGGGTCGATTTTTTATGAATTTTGCACTACCCTTAGATGACTATGGAACAGAACTTTATTCTTTTGCTGGAATAAGCTCTAGAACAGGAAATTCAGCAGGATTTTACAGGCTCCCTAATCAGAGTAGAACCTTTACGCCGGCATATCTCAACGGATTTCTACCAGAAATAAATTCTAATATTAAAGATCAGTCTATAGCAGTTGGTATTAAAGGAAAAATAGGGGACTGGAGTGTAGATTTCAGTAATACCTATGGAAAGAATGCATTTCTTTATACCATAGGAAATACCTTTAATGCTTCTCTCCAAAGTGCATCACCTACTACTTTTGATGCAGGTGGATTTTCCTTCGCACAAAATACAACCAACCTCGATATAACTCAGTTTTATGATGATATCTTTAGTGGGTTTAATGTCGCTTTTGGAGGGGAATACCGATTGGAGACCTATGAAATTGTGGCCGGACAAGAATCATCATATGCACAGTATACGGCAGCCGGGGAAGTCATTACACTTTCTACACAACAGCCGTCCGAGGATTTCTTTGGAAGCGCCAGACCGGGAGGATCACAAGTGTTTCCGGGATTTAGTCCTAATAATGAATTATCCAGGGGTCGAAGTAGTGTAGCAGGATATCTGGATTTGGAGGCCGATTTTTCTGAAAATGTTCTTGTGAGTTTTGCAACCCGTTTCGAAAATTATAGCGATTTTGGATCCACGATTAATTTCAAAGTTTCGTCGCGAGTTAAAATTAGTGATAACTTGAATCTGCGCGGAGCATTAAATACCGGATTTAGGGCACCGTCCTTACATCAGATTTATTTTAATTCAACATCAACAATTTTCGATCAGGATGGAAATCCTCAAGAGGTGGGTACTTTCTCCAATGATAGCAGAGCAGCTAGTCTTTTAGGAATACCTCAATTAAAAGAGGAAACATCGAGTAGTATAAGCTTAGGTTTAACAGGCAAAATACCTGATGCCAATCTTACGGTTACTGTAGATGGATATTTTGTAAAAATAGACGATAGGGTTGTGTATACCGGTCAGTTCCAGGGCCCTGGTACAGGCACGGAATTGGATAACCTTCTTAGACAGGCAAATGCTTCAAGGGCTTCATTTTTTGCCAATGCAATTGACACAGAATCCAGGGGTATAGATTTAGTATTCACCCAAAGAGCTAATGTCTGGGATGGATGGATGCTTAATTCGGTTTTGGCAGCTACTTTTTCTAAAACTCAGCAGGTAGGGGAGATAAAGGCATCACAGGTTCTTGAGGACGCCGGTCTTGTAGATACCTACTTCCCTGAAGATAGCAGGGTTTATCTGGAAGAAGCCGTGCCAAGAACAAAAGTGAATTTAACTTTTAATCTGTCTTCAGAGAAATGGATATTCTTTTTAAGAGGGGTATATTTTGGAGAAGTTACCGAAGCTACTACAAATGTTGACAGACAACAGGTTTTTGGCACCAAATTCGTAACGGATCTCTCTGTGAGTTACAAGGCTACGCCCTCACTTACCTTTACTGTTGGAGCAAACAACGTATTTGACACATACCCGGACAGGGCAGCTGAGGTTTTGGCAGACGGCGGAAATAATCGGAGCAGCGGCCGTTTTGATTGGTCTCGTAGAGCGCAACAATTTGGTATTGGAGGTAGATTTTTATTTGCAAGAGTTAATTTCACCTTAAAATAATCTGTTTACCTGAATTAATTGAAAAGCTACCATCTTTGGTAGCTTTTTTCGTTTATTTCGATAAAGTTGAAAGAAGTATAATTTTTGATAAAAAAGATAGTTTATATAGAAGTCCCATTTAAAAGACTGCCCAAAGGATTTAAAATCATGAAATTGAATCATTTTTTTTCTATTCTGCTTTTTTTTGTTATCTACACAAGTAACGGCCAGACAACAGACTGTACTTTAGGTATTGGTGGCAAGGACACGGAAACCATAATTGAAGTATTTCAGCTGAGTGAAGAACAGTTAGTTCAAATGGAAGGCTGGATTAAGGAATTAAAAAAGTCCAATGAAGGAATCCAGGAGCAAATTGACGATCTTTTAGAAAAGCACCCACAGAGTAATCCCGAAGAATTAGAAACCTTAGCTCAAAAATTTAAACCACTACGTGCTCAGATTCTTTCTAATTCAAAAAAATGCGACCAAAAACTCCTGGGAATATTTAATGAAAATCAATACCGAAGGTATATTAGTTTGTGTGGAGAGGCCCTGCGCAAACCACTTGTTGGTATTAGCGCTGAAGAAATTAAAATACCTGAGTGAGTTAAACATCACCCATTTGGCAAATTAATTATTTATAAGCCTTAAAACTTATCGAAGTTTGTATTTTTGAACAAACTTATTCCAGATAATGTACAAGTTCCTGATCAGACCAATTCTTTTCTTTATAGACCCGGAAAAAGTGCATCACCTGTCCTTTACTCTGATAAAATTAGCATCTAAAATTGGATTTGCAGCTGTTTTCAGATCCTTATATCTGATAAAAGATAAACGATTGGAAAGAGAGTTGTTTGGTATAAAATTCCAAAACCCGGTTGGTCTTGCAGCCGGTTTTGATAAGGATGCCAGGCTATATAATGAACTCTCAAATTTCGGATTTGGTTTTATTGAAATAGGTACTGTAACGCCTAAACCACAAGGAGGTAATCCAAAAAAGAGACTTTTCAGATTAAAAGCAGATCAGGCAATTATAAACAGAATGGGCTTTAATAATCTCGGTGTTTTTGAAGCTGTTGAAAACTTAAAGAAAAAGCACAACGTAATAATAGGAGGTAATATAGGTAAGAACAAAATCACACCAAATCATCTTGCAACCAAGGATTATTTGATATGCTTTGAAGCTCTTTTTGACTATGTTGATTATTTTGTTGTCAATGTGAGTTCTCCAAATACTCCAGGCCTCCGGGAATTACAGGATAAGGAGCCTCTTACTGCCCTTTTGATGGATTTAAAACGTGAGAACCGAGAACATGCGCAATTAAAGGCAGTTAGTGAAAAGCCAATTCTTCTGAAAATAGCTCCTGATCTTACAAATGACCAGTTATTAGATATAATTGAAATTGTGGAAGTAACCAGGATTGAAGGTATAATTGCTACGAATACTACTATTGCCAGAGAAAACCTGAAATCTGATTGTGTACTTGTGGAAGAAAAAGGCGGATTAAGTGGAAAACCACTGGCAAATAGAAGTACGGAAGTTATTAGGTTCCTATCCGAAAAAAGCAATAAGGCATTTCCAATAATTGGGGTAGGTGGGATTCATTCTGCTGAAGATGCCTTGGAAAAATTAGAAGCAGGCGCAGATTTAATTCAAATATGGACCGGGTTTGTCTACGAAGGACCTGCTTTGGTAAAAAGGATAAATAAGGCTATTCTGGATCATTCCTGAGCGCTAGCTACATGTTTCAATTAAATAGATAAATTGTAGTATTCTCTTAAAAAAGGTAAACTCAAAGATCAATTGGTCCAATAATCAACCACCAATACATCATCTACAGAGGGTCCAATAAGACTTACAAAGGCCTTATGATCTGGATGTGGCAAATATATGGCACGATCTTCTTCATTTTTAAAGCTTACAAAAAAGCAATGGGTAAAACCTTTGTCCAGTCCTTCAGGACTATTGTTTAATCCCCATTCAAAATCCAGGATTTGAGGAATTTTTCCTTGTAAAGCACCAAAGGCTTCTTCAATAGATTTTATTTCTTCTGCAGAAGCCTCTTCCTTAAACTTAAAAAGGACCACATGTCTTAAAACACTGTCTTTCGTATTTTTTAATTCAGTTTTTGTATGATTTGGTTGTTTTTCCATTTTTAATTTAGCAAAGCTAATTGATGCCAGGCCAAGTACTACTAACATCAAGAGTAACTTAGTTTTCATAAATAAAATTTTTGAAAGATAATCAAAAGCAGGAAACTTTTGTATTTTGAGCAATGATTCCAATAAATTGACAATTTGAATTACGAGATACTTTCTGCCTTTATCCTGGCAACATCAGCCCTGGCCATATCACCCGGACCCGATAATATTTTTGTCTTAACACAGAGCATAGCCAATGGTACAAAATATGGGCTTTCAACCACTGCAGGACTAATCAGTGGATGTATAGTTCATACTACGTTGCTTGCATTCGGTGTCTCAGCATTGATTAAGGAGAATGACCAAATCTTTTTTATTATTAAGTTATTTGGTGCACTCTATTTGTTTTTCCTGGCTTATAAAGTATACCGCACTAAGGCCCATATTGCAATAGATAATGCGGAGACGCCTAAAAAGTCCTTGGGTCAATTATTCAGACAGGGTTTTACTATGAATGTGCTAAATCCGAAGGTCACTATTTTCTTTCTTGCTTTTTTTCCCGGATTCCTGTTCAGCGAAGATTTGAATACTGTAATTCAATTTTATGTTCTTGGATTATTATTTATGATGGTTACATTTTTTATTTTTTCTACAATAGCATTGCTATCAGGGGCAATTGCCATACAGATTAAAAAGCATTCTGGTATTGAAGTATTTCTCCAATGGTTACAAATTGTTGTCTTTATAGGCATTGCGATCTTCCTGTTATTTTCGGATAATTAGTGCTAATTTTGGTGAATACGAGATTCACCATATGCCCGAAAAAGTAAAGATTATTGAATGCCCCAGAGATGCTATGCAAGGCATTAAAAGCTTTATACCCACGGAAAGGAAAATAGCTTACATTCAATCACTACTGAGTTGTGGCTTTGATACCATAGATTTTGGCAGTTTTGTATCTCCAAGGGCCATACCGCAAATGGCAGATACAGCTGAAGTACTTTCAAGATTAGACCTTTCCAAATCAAAAAGTAAGTTATTGGCCATTGTGGCCAATGTACGTGGCGCAAATGAAGCAAGTATACACCAGGACATTGATTATTTGGGATATCCTTTTTCTATTTCTGAAAATTTTCAAATGCGGAATACCCACAAAACAATTGCTCAGTCAATAGATATTTTGGACGAAATTCTTGAAATAGCGTATGCAGCCAATAAAGAGGTAGTTACTTATATATCTATGGGATTTGGCAATCCATATGGTGACCCATGGAGTGTAGAAGTTGTTGGAGAATGGACCGAAAAATTGGCTGATATGGGGGCCAGGATATTGTCCTTATCCGATACCGTAGGATCTTCTACCCCTGAAGATATCAGTTACTTATTCAAGCATTTAATTCCTAAATACCCGCAGGTTGAATTTGGAGCCCACCTTCATACTACCCCAAGCAAATGGTACGAAAAAATAGACGCCGCTTACAAAGCAGGCTGCCGAAGGTTTGATGGGGCAATACGAGGATTTGGAGGTTGTCCAATGGCCAAAGATGAACTAACAGGAAATATGCCTACTGAAAAAATGCTGTCCTATTTTACTGAAAACAAAGTAGATTCTGGTGTTCAGTGGATGGTCTTCGAAGCTGCATATAATAAAGCCTCTGAGTTGTTTTCTGATTATTAACAAAGCTTGCCTAAAGCCAATATAAGTAGATTTATTAACCCTTTTTAATATCTGACAAAGATCCCTATTGAAGCCGCAAAAGGATGTCCGGGGCGCAGACCTGCAGGCACTCGTGATACTGCATATGTCTCATCCAATAGATTAATGATTCTTCCATTGATACTGAAATGATCATTCAGATGATATTTTGCTGAAAAATCTACTACAAAACTTGATGGGACTAATTCATTAAAGGGGATACTTCCACTTCCGGCTTTAGTTCTGAAGGCACCATTGTATCTTCCACTGAGATTCAGTTCATAGGAAGGGTGCTCCAATGATATCAAGGCATTAAACTGATGTTTGGGGATGTAGGGCATTTCATCACCTTTAGTAACTTCTCCCCAAATATCATTTGGACTATCAAAACTACTTTGGAATTCTGCATGGGTGTAAGTATAAGCAAAAGTTATGGGAAGCTTTAGCTTCTCGTGATTGTTTAAGGCGTTGTAATTTAACAAGACCTCTAATCCCGTCACATCTACTTCACCGGCGTTGAACTGTTCCAAACTTCCGGTACCTCCGGTGGCAGCCAGATCACTGCCTAATAGATTGCTATAGTCATTATAGAATCCTACCAATTCTCCGGAAAAGTTTCCAAAAGTGAACCGGGACCCTAGCTCATAATTAATACTTTCTTCGGGCATTTCACCTTCTTTACTTGTTGGGGGTGAAAATCCTTTGTGAATGCCACCGAAAAGAGAGATCTGGTTAAAATTATAATTGAAACCCATCCCCGGAATCCAGACGTTCACTTGATTTTCACGGGTGGAGAGGTCGAACCCCTGACGCGAGACGTCATTCTTACCATAGTCTTTTCGTCCAAGGGAAATAGACTCATACCTTAATCCCGGTGTAATAGTCAGGTTTTTATATTTAAGTTTATAGAGTAAATAACTAGAGAATGCACTAGCATCACTTATCCTATTGGCATCAGTACCAGGAGTTCCCGCGGTAGTCAGGTTCATTATACCATCATTGATCCCATAACCATCAACCCATTGAAATCTGTCTTCTTCGTCTGCATGAAAGCGAGCGCCCAGTTCCAGATCATGAAATGTATTATCTCCAGTCCAGTGGTAATCAAATTTCGTCTGAATTCCTCGTGAAACATATTTTCTGTTATTGGCCTTAACTAATAGGGCATCGGCTGCTTCATCCTGATTGCCGGCGACAACATTATAATATTCATCATTGGTTACCGGGTCTTCAAGAATATTTGAAATGCTTCTGCGGTCTCCATTTAAAGTTACGGCATCTAGTTTGTACCAGTTACGGCTAAATCCATTGTAATATGCGGTTGTGGTAATATGAAAATAATCACTAAATTCTAAATCATAAGTGGCCTGAATCTGGATATGATCATTAGTCATCTCGTCTACCTGAGAACCGGCATATCTTCTGAATGGTGTGCTCTCGAAATCTTCATCTGTAAGGCCCACATAAGTTTCATTCGAATCTTCATCCGAATATTGAAATTTCATATCCAGAATATGCTTTAGTTTTGCTGTTGGCGCCGAATTAAATCTAAATTTTCCTAAAAGATCGTTCTTGTCAAACCCTGTATTGCCCCCATTATCCAACTTTTTGAAGCCATCAGAATTGAAGTTTAAATATTCAATAATATATCCAAAACGCTCTTCGCTATCTCCTAATTTTAATTGTAGATCTCCACTATTGTAACTACCATAGTTTGCCAGTAGTGAAGCATGAAAAGTGTCTGGTATAGTTGAGGAAATCATATTTATCGCTCCACCGGTAGTGAAGGGCCCGTATTGTATCTGGCTACTTCCCTTCAGAATTTCTACCGCTTGCATCCTTGCAATTGATGGGAAATAATAAGCAGCCGGTGCACTATATGGAGCAGGAGCTATGAGCACAGCATCCTCCATTAAAGTAATCTTTGCGCTCCTTTCTGGAGAGGTACCCCTTAAACTAATATTTGGTCGCAGTCCAAAACCGTCTTCCTCAACAAGAGTTACTCCGGGCACAGATCTCAACACACGATTAATATCCGTATAATTATACTTTAGTAATTCTGGTTGTGAAACATAGGTGGCAGCGCCGGTTCGATTCCTTGCCTGGAATTTGCTGCCCAGGATTACGTTGGCAGCCAATACAACTTCATCTAGTTTTATTAGGTTGGAATCCTGTGCTTGAGTAATGAGGCGTGTTGATTGTCCGAAGGAAAGATTCAAAAAAACAACAATAAAGAAAAGGGAAAGTAAGTTCTTCATTTAATTTAGACTAATTATAAATAGTTGGTTTTTATAGAGCAAATTTATAACTGTTTTTTGAATCTCCAAAGCTTATTTAGAATAAATAAAAATAAAATCTGACTCTATTTTGGTTTTCAACCACTTAGGAATTCAGAAAAAAACTTTAAGCTTTATTTAATGGGAAAGGTAAAAGAAGCGTACCACAAAAAAAGTGTATATTTGCACGCAATTAATCCTTAATTGCCATGGACGCTCACCTAAAAAAGATCC
>JABDPH010000132.1 GCA_013042925.1 Eudoraea sp. | reverse complement strand
AGCCTTATCCACAATGACTATAAGTATGATAATGTTGTATTTGTTGATAACCAATGGACACAAATTGCCGCAATACTGGACTGGGAAATGTGCACTTTAGGTGACCCAATGATGGACCTTGGTACTTCTCTTGGGTATTGGACCACGGCTTCGGATGCCGATTTTTTAAAACAAGGACTTCCATCGCCAACAATAATGCCAGGTAATCCAAAAAGGACAGAAATTGTACATGAATATGCACTCAAAAGTGGCAGGGATATCAACAATCTTACTTTCTATTTTGCATATGGTCTCTTTAAAATAGCGGTTATTGCCCAACAGATATATTATAGGTTTAAGCACGGGTTTACAAAAGACCCTCGTTTCGCAAGCCTGAATAAAGTTTCGGCCCTTTGTTGCAATACAGCCTGGAATGCTATTCAAAAAGATAGAATTGATGAATTGTTTTAATTTTTTAAAAATTTAATTGGGTTTAGCTATGATAAACAAATCATTTATGGAGGTAAATAAAGAACATCTGCAGGCATTAGCTGAGTTACCAGAGGATCAGGAGTTGCTTATGCTTAACCTTTTGAGATATAAAGATCGGGTGGAAGAAACAGGATTGACGGGCGAGACTGCCTATAAACAGTATATGATGGCGGCATCTCCTTTTTTTGAGAAAGTAGATGCTGAAATCGTGTTTTTCGGAAGCCCGGAACTTATGCTGATAGGACCGGAAGATCAGGAATTATGGGATGATATCCTCTTAGTAAAATATAGAAATGCAGGAGAATTTTTTAAAATGACTCAGGCTAAAGGATATCCATCAGAATTAAGGGAGCAGTCTTTACAGGATTCACGCCTGATATATTGTAAACCACACATTAAATAATGTTTGGGTTGTTTAACTAATTAAAGTGACATGCAATTAGAAGATAAAATTGTAATCATTACGGGTGCAGGAAGTGGAATAGGAGCCGCCTCAGCTGCATTATTGGCTAAACATAAGGCTTTGGTCATAGTTTCTGATCTCAACGTAGAAAGAGCCCGTCAGGTAGCTGATAAAATAAAATCAGCAGGAGGTAACGCCATAGCTATCCAGGTGGATGTGTCAAAGTATACAGAAGTTGAATCATTAATTAGTAAAACAGTCAAGGATCATGGTAAGCTTGATATCATGATTAATAATGCAGGGATAGGTGGTGAAAATCAAAAGAAGACTGCCGAACATACGCTTGAAGACTGGGACAATGTTATTGCGGTGAATCAGACAGGAGTTTTCTATTGTATGAAAGTTGCTTTGGGGCAAATGATGAAGCAGGGATACGGAAACATAATAAATATAGCTTCCCTAGCCGGTTTAAAACCATCGGGGTACAACCTCTCCTATAGTGCAAGTAAATTTGCCGTTGTAGGTATGACCAAATCGGCTGCTCTGGAATATGGACGTAAGAATATCAGAATAAATGCGGTGTGTCCGGGATATACCCATTCGGCACTTTTAGACAAACTTCTTGCAAGCAGGTCGGATATGGAAGATACATTAAAACAACTGATTCCGATGGGTAGGTTTGGTAAGGCGGATGAAATTGCAGAAGCTGTCTTGTGGCTGGCATCAGATAAATCCAAATATGTTACCGGCCAAACCATAACATTAGACGGTGGAACATCACTATTATAGTTTACTAAAAAAATCACTGGCTGAATAGATTAAAAAGAATTCTAAATGAACACACTGAAGGTTATTAAAAGAGAAGAATATACCATAGTTCAGATGAACCGTGGCAAAGTAAATGCAATTAACTACGACATGGTTCAGGAGCTAAGGCAGGTATTCCGGGATATTGAAAATGACAACGCAGTGAAAGGAGCAATACTTACCGGGCAACCACATTATTTCTCTGCAGGCCTGGATTTAATTGAATTATTTCAATATGACAAAAGAAAGATTAAAGACTTTTTTCATGTTTTCGGGGCCCTCTTTATAGAACTCATGCACATTACCAAACCTGTTATATCGGCTATTACAGGTCATGCCCCTGCGGGAGGTTGTGTGCTTGCAGTGGCATGTGATAATCGGATTATGGCAGATGGCGAGCAATATATAATCGGCCTGAATGAAGTAGCTGTAAATATTCAAATATCTCAGAACTTAATTGAAACTTATTCCTTTTGGATAGGTGAGGGTTTGGCAAGCAGATATATTATGGAAGGTAAGCTGCTTAATGGAGAAGAAGCTTTGTCGGCTGGATTAGTAGATGAATTGGTTCCTTTGGAGCAGGTTTTACCCAAGGCAGAAGCGAAGATGCAGCATTATTTAAAGGCAGATCAGGAGATACTTATTAACACAAAAAGTAAAATTCGCAAAAATTTACTAGCCAAGCTCGATTTGAATGCCGAAAATTCCCTCAAAGAAGCCGCGACCTTGTGGTGGAAACCTGAAATCAGAACCAAAATGGAAGCATACGTAGAGAGTTTCACAAACAAAAAGAAAGGATAGAACTGAAATGAAAAGTAATATGAATAAACAATTGAAATTTGTAAAAAGACCCATAGGCGAAGCCGACGCTTCAACCTGGTCATTGGAAACTAATCCTATTCCTGAATTGCAGAATGGAGAAATTTTGGTTAAACAACATTATGTTTCGCTTGACCCGGCTATGCGGGGATGGATGAATGATTCCAAATCTTATATAGAACCTATGGCTATTGGCTCCGTAATGCGGGCTGGGGCTGTTGGTGAAATTGTAGCAGTTAATAATAATCCCAACTTTAAAATTGGGGATTATGTGGCCGGATTTGGAGGTGTACAACAATATGCGGTTTCAGATGGTACAAATACCCGCGTAGTAGATCCTGGGTTGGCTCCTCTTCCTACTTATTTAAGTACTTTGGGGATGACCGGTATGACCGCCTATTTTGGCATTCTCGAAGTAGGGAAAATAAAGGAAGGTGATATTGTGGTAGTTTCAGGAGCAGCCGGAGCTGTGGGCAGTATTGTGGGTCAAATCGCGAAAATTAAAGGATGTCGGGTTATTGGCATTGCCGGTGGTAAAAAGAAATGTAATTATCTTTTAGAGGAGCTGGGTTTTGATGCCGCGATTGATTATAAAAACGAAGATGTTAGAAGCAGGTTAAAGGAAGAATGTCCAAAAGGGTTGGATGTATATTTTGACAACGTGGGAGGGGAGATTCTTGATATTGCGCTCAGCAGACTTAGAATGCATGCCCGAATAGTGATTTGTGGAGCCATATCTCAATACAACAACAAAATGGCCATTAAAGGTCCCAGTAACTATCTTTCGCTCCTGGTTAACCGTGCAACAATGCAGGGAATGGTAGTATTTGATTACGCCAAAAGGTACGGCGAAGCTGCGAGGGAAATGGGAACATGGCTGGCGGAAGGAAAATTAAAGGGCAAAGAAGATATTTATGAAGGAATTGAAAACTTTCCGCAGACCTTTCAAAGATTGTTTTCAGGTGAAAAATTAGGTAAACTGGTGCTAAAAGTAAGCGAAGATGAAAGCGATACGATGTAAAGAATTTGGACCGCCGTCTTCACTTGTTCTGGAAGAAATGCCCGGGTTAAAACCGGGTGCCAATGAAGTTTTAGTAGATGTAAAAGCCTGTGGTATAAATTTTCCGGACACTTTAATTATCCAGGGTTTATATCAATTTAAGCCAGAACTTCCTTTTACTCCGGGGAGCGATATAGCCGGGGTCGTTAAAGAAGTTGGGGAAGGTGTCGGGCATCTTAAAGTAGGTGATGAAGTTTTCGGTTTTGTCTTTAGCGGAGGTTTTGCAGAGGAAGTTCTTGTGCCTTCCAACACCTGCTTCCTGAAATCGAAAAAAATGAACTTCCCTATTGCAGCGTCATTTATGGTGGCATATGGTACGTCGTACCATGCACTTAAAGACCGGGCAAAACTGTCTGACGGCGAAACCCTGCTCGTTCTTGGGGCTTCCGGGGGTGTTGGTTTGGCAGCTGTTGAGCTGGGAAAATTAATGGGGGCAAAAGTTATTGCGGCAGCCTCTTCCGAAGACAAGTTGCAATTATGCCGCGAATATGGAGCGGATCAAACAATTAACTATTCCAAAGATGATCTGAAATCTGAAATAAAAAAATTGACCGATAATAAGGGGGTAGATGTTATTTACGATCCTGTTGGAGGCGACTATTCTGAAGCAGCATTTAGAGGAATTGCATGGGAAGGCAGATTTCTGGTTGTCGGATTTGCTTCCGGGACTATACCAAAAATGCCTTTAAACCTGCCTTTACTTAAGACTGCGTCTATTGTAGGAGTTTTTTGGGGAGATTTTGCCATGAGAAACCCTAAGCAAAATATGGAGAATACGAAGATGCTGATGAAATGGTATGATGAGGGTAAGCTTAGACCTCATATTCATAAGACCTATGAATTGAAGAATACAGCCAGGGCATTGGAGGAAATAATGAACAGGAAGGTCAGGGGTAAATTAGTAATAGAAATGTAAGTTTATCTTATACAGGGTTAATACTTTTTATAAGATCAAAGTTCCGCTAAGTTTAAAGTATTTAATTCTTAAGAAACAAGTTTAATCAATTAACACAATGAGACTAAAAGACAAAATAGCCATAGTTACGGGGGGAGCCCGTGGCATAGGTCAGGCCATTTCAGAACTCTTTGCTAAGGAAGGGGCAACAGTAATTATTTTAGATCTTTTACCGCAAGGACAAAAAGTTGCAGATAGTATAAATGATGCCGGAAGAAAGGCAGAATACCATCAGGTATCCGTAACGGATAAAACAGCTGTTGAAGGTGTTTTCAAAAAAGTAATTGATAAATACAGTAAAATTGATGTCCTGATAAACAACGCCGGAATAACGAGAGATAGAACCCTCGAAAAAATGAGTGAGGACGAATGGGATGCAGTTATAGACGTAAATCTTAAGGGAGTCTTTATTTGCACCCAGGCTGTGGTTCCCTATATGAAGGCAAATAAATATGGCAGGATAGTGAGCGCTGCTTCAAATGTTGGTTTAAGGGGTAATTTTGGACAGACTAATTATGCGGCTACTAAAGCTGGTGTTATTGCCATGTCCAAAACCTGGACAATGGAATTTGGCAAGTACGGTATCACGGCAAACGCCATCGCGCCGGGATTTACAATGACCGATATGGTAGAGAAGATTCCGGACGAGCATTTTGCTAAAATTAAGGAAAGTATTCCCTTACGCACGGTAGCGCAACCCATAGATATTGCCTATGGTTACCTGTATCTCGCTTCTGATGAAGCTCGCTTTGTTTCAGGTACATGTTTAACAATAGATGGTGGAACTTCAAGATAACCGGAAAGAATGGCCAAACTAGAATTAGAGAATTTCGAATCTTTTCGGAAATTAGAAGGAAAAACTTTGCCAGCCGGTGATTGGCTTACTGTTACCCAGGAGATGATCAACGACTTTGCGAAAGCCACCATGGATTTCCAATGGATACATATAGATGTTGAAAAAGCGGCAAAATATTCCCCATTTAAAAAGCCTGTGGCTCATGGCTTCATGTCTCTTTCACTCCTCGCTAAGCTTTTAAAAGATGTTTTGTTGGTCAAATCTGTGAAAATTGGGGTAAATTATGGTCTGAACAAAGTTCGTTTTCCAAGCCCTGTCTTAGTAGATAGCAGACTCAGGTTAATCTGCACTATTCTCAAAATTGATAATTATGGAGACAATGGTCTCAAAATCACCTGGAATTGCATAGTAGAGA
The DNA here is from genome assembly GCA_013042925.1 of Eudoraea sp. Classification (GTDB taxonomy): domain Bacteria; phylum Bacteroidota; class Bacteroidia; order Flavobacteriales; family Flavobacteriaceae; genus Eudoraea. Next base: position 4,158 of record JABDPH010000132.1, on the reverse strand, counting down.
CGGAAGGATCTGATAAACCAGCTTGTGTGGCTGAATTTATTAGCTTAATGTTCGAGTAATTTCTTAAATTTAGAAGTGACCTTTTGATAAAACTTGTTCTATAAATAACTAAAGCCAAACCTAAAATTTACAAACCAATGAATAGACTTTTTGACCTTCTTTACAATCAGTTGAACAAAAACCCCCTCGAGGCTTCCATGAATGCTCGTAATTCCGATGGCAGTTGGAAATCTTATAGTACTGAGGATGTAAAGAATTACGCAGAACAGGCTGCCTCCGGCTTATTGAAATTGGGTTTAAAGCCGGGAGATAAAGTAGCTATGGTAATCTATAAGAATAGACCGGAATGGGTGATTATGGATTTTGCATTACAAATGTCTGGAATGGTGAGTATTCCGCTATACCCTACAATTAGTATTTCGGAGTATGAATACATCTTAAATGAGGCTGAGGTAAAAGCGGCTTTTTGTGGCGGACTCGATCTTTATGATAAGTTTACTTCAACCCGGAAAAATGTCCCAGGCTTAGAGCATATTTACACTTTTGACCAAGTTGAAGGAAGGCCTTTCTGGAAAGAAATATTGGATACTGAAGATCTTGTAAAAATAGAAGAGATAAAGAAACAAATTACCGGAAATGATCTCGTAACAATTATTTATACCTCCGGAACAACAGGATTTCCAAAAGGGGTAATGTTGACGCATGAAAATGTTATGCACGTAATTTTGGAGACTTCAAGTTTTTTGGAAATAGATCCAGGTGAAAAAGTGCTCAGTTTTCTGCCACTTTGCCATATTTATGAAAGGGCCGTTTCACTTGCATGGTTCTACCTGGGAACTTCAATCTATTTCTGTGGTACGGACAACCTGAGTGGGCCACAGGGTGATTTGGCATCAGTTCAGCCGGTAGCATTTACAACAGTTCCAAGATTACTTGAAAAAGTATATGAGGCTATTTATAATAAAGGTCTTGCGTTAAAAGGAATAAAGAAGGGGCTATTCTTCTGGGCACTTCGGCTGACAGATGATTTTGAATTGGATCAGGAGTTATCTCCGATAAGCAAAATAAAATGGCGGATAGCAGATAAACTAATTTTTAGCAAATGGCGGGCCGCTTTAGGGGATAATGTACGCATGATAATTACAGGTTCTGCACCTTGTCCGTTGAAGATAATTCGTGTTTTTTGCGCTGCAGGCATCAATGTTCGAGAAGCTTATGGTTTAACTGAAACCGCTCCAACCTTAACGGTTAATGGATTAGAGCCCGGAGGATCTGTAATAGGTTCAGTAGGTTATGCTATCAATGGGGTAGAATTATATATTGACAGCTCTTCAGGGGAATATAATGATGACGAAGGTGAAATACTTGCTATAGGACCTAATGTTATGTCTGGTTACTATAAAAAACCCGAGATAAATGAACGGGTATTTAAGGAGATTGAGGGCAGGAAATGGTTCTGTACCGGTGATATTGGAAAATTGATTAAAGGCCCGAATGGGAAGGAATTTTTAAAAATAACTGACAGGAAGAAGGAGCTATTGAAAACATCAGGAGGGAAATACGTAGCACCTGCACCAATTGAAAACAGGATTAAAGAAAATTTTGTTATTGATCAGATCATGGTTATTGGGGATAAGCAAAAATTTGTCTCAGCACTTATTGTTCCGTCAGAGGATGGATTAAAAAACTGGTGTACGCATAAAAATATTAAGTGGACCAATCTGGAGGATATGGTAAAGCAGGAGAGGATAATCGCTAAATATCAAAAAGTGATTGACAAATACAATCCGGAATTCAGTCATATAGAACAAATAAAGAAATTTCGCCTGGTCCCTGCCGTGTGGTTGCCAATACATGAAGACAATTCCGAGGCTGAATTAACTCCAACCCTGAAGCTTAAAAGAAGGGTAATACGCGAAAAATACAAGAGTGAAATTCAGGAAATATATGCTTGATACTACTTCTTTGTGTGCTTAAGAATTTGATAACAATTATGGATTTTGACTCTTTAGCGCATTGAGGCTGTCCATTTCTTTTCTGAATCTTAAGATCACCAAGGAGTCTAATTCTTGTGAAATACTGTCCTTCATTGTCGCCCAATTGGTAGTATTCATCATTGAATTGTATTTCAATATCTTATGAAATTTAGCGACGTTAAACCGGTTGGCTTCCCATGCCGCTGCGGTACTTTCCTTGTGTTTTAAGTCTTGAAGATATATACCAATACCAAAACCCATGATGACTACGACCAATACAATGACTAATAATTTTGAGGTTTTGTGCATCTTTCAGGTTTTAGGTTCATAATATTATATTATGATGGATTTGGGCTGGAATGGTATAACAAAGATACAAATCAGATTAATCTGACTAAAGCTGACTCTAAATAATCTTGAGAACTACCATAAAAGCCATAAAAAGTAGGAAAGCACTACCAAAGGTTAAAACTGCGTTGATAATTTTAGATTTTCTTCTCATAAAAATAAAATTAGACTGGTCTGGCCCAACTCCAAAAAATTTCCGTTGAATTCTAATAAATATGGTTAAAATGCTTACTGTATCTGTTTCTTCTTCAATTTCTTATGAAGATTTGAAGCTTCCGGTAGATTTGGGTGTACCCGTTTTATAAGCAAGTGAAACATTAAAATTAAGGTGCAATTACCAATAAATTATTTTTTTAATTGCTTTATTAATGCTCTGGCTAAAACAGTGTCATATATAATTTTAAGTTTATTAATCATATTAAACGAATCAAATTCTATAATATCGACAACGTCAAATTCTACTTCTTCCTTATTTTTCAGTGTCCATTTATAGCCAAAATAAAGTGCCAGTTTATTGGAATCATTGTCCTCAAAAATTCCTTTTAGGAGCAGTTCAGAGTTACTTGTATCATTGTTTAACTTATAGTAAAATTCATCAGCCTTCATAATGCCGTAAATAGGAGAGTCAACAAACCCATTTTCATTAAATAGTTTTATTATATTCTCAATATCACCTTTGTCCAGATAATCTAAATATTTAATGGCGATTTCTTTTTTTGTAGTCATTTACAATGTCAATTTAATATGCTGGTAACCTTTGGAGATTCATATTTAGAAGGTACTTCATTCAGTTGAATTGATTCTAAAATAGTGAATTTACAATAGTACTTCAAATGTAATGGAAAGGACAATTCATTATGGTTTGCAAGCAACTTTTAACTCAGCGTGATTCCTTTTGAATGAAGCACATTACGGCGTTTTGATTGCGTATAACACTTTAGAATGGTTCATAGTTATTTTCTATTAGAAAGCTATTTAAATGAACAAACATTTTGGTATTTTTACTATTGCAATAAAAGGTAACAAAAAAATCGATCATATTATGGATAAAAACAAAAGTGAATCTGGTACTAATGGAACAAATTATGATGTTAACGGGGAAAGCAAATGCCCGTTTTTGAATGGTGAATTGCATCAGGCGGCAGGTGGTGGAACAACCAACCGTGACTGGTGGCCCAATATGTTGAATCTGAATATCCTCCGTCAGCATTCTTCTTTATCTGATCCTATGGGTGATGATTTTAATTATGCTGAAGAATTTAATTCGCTGGATTTAGAAGCAGTTAAAAAAGACCTTTATGCATTAATGACCGATAGCCAGGACTGGTGGCCTGCAGACTATGGGCACTATGGGCCATTCTTTATCAGGATGGCATGGCATGCGGCTGGAACGTATCGCATCGCGGATGGCCGCGGTGGGGGAGGTACAGGAGCCCAGCGTTTTGCTCCTTTGAACAGCTGGCCAGACAATGCCAATTTAGATAAGGCAAGACTACTGCTTTGGCCTATTAAACAGAAGTATGGAAAAAAACTTTCTTGGGCAGATTTGTTGATCCTGGCCGGAAACTGTGCACACGAAAGCATGGGATTAAAGATGTTTGGATTTGGTGGAGGTCGTGAAGATATCTGGCAACCGGAAGAAGATATTTACTGGGGTTCTGAAGCAGAATGGCTTGGTAACAAAAAAAGATATGATAAAGAAGGAGAATTGGAAAATCCTCTTGGGGCCGCACATATGGGATTGATCTATGTAAACCCGGAAGGACCTAATGCTAATCCTGACCCTGTGGCTGCAGCACATGACATTCGCGAGACCTTCGGGCGTATGGCAATG
>JABDPH010000123.1 GCA_013042925.1 Eudoraea sp. | reverse complement strand
GGCACATCCCCTATTCCATCTTTATCCAAATCATATCCCGTATAATTGCTCCAATAATTTTTTTCAAATAAATTATCGTTCAATTTACTGTTATACGAAATATCAAATGAATTGTAAAGGAAATTATTATTGATAAATGAATTTGTATAGCAGGCTCCTAATACTTTTACGGCCCAACCATTACTAATAAAGTCATTGTTCCTATATTCAATTCGATTTGAACCTTCGATATTGATACCAATAGTGTTTTCCTCAAAGGTATTGCCAATAATCTCCGCGTCATTGATTTCCTTGAGCAACATACCAAATGCAGCCGTACCCCAATTCTTTTTAAATACATTGCCCATCATTTTGATACGTTTGGAAAACATTACAGCCACACCTGCACCATTATTCTCAAAGGTGTTATCCGTGTAAACATCATCGTTCGAAAACATAAAATGAAGGCCATACCTAAGATTATTTGTGCTGATGTTATTGTGGATTGAAATATTATCTGAAAACTCCAGGTAGATACCATCGCGAACGCCTTGCACAATATTTCGATCTACCTGAACGTGGTGAGAATACCATAATTGAATACCGTTGCCAGAATTATACTCATCTAAAGCATCGCCAATAATTTTATTGTTATACACTTTCCCGTTATTCGACCTTTCCAGATAAATACCAAAAAATAGCTTTTCCAATACTACATTTTGTATCAGAAAGTTTTCACTTTTAACTACCCGAATGGCGGCATGATCTGTAGTGTAACTGGTACCAACGTTAATAATATATAGCCCATCTACAGTAACATTGTCAGAAACAATGCGAATGATTTCACCACGTTTTTCACCGTCTACTACCGGGTAATTTTCTCCTATCAGCGTTAACGGTTTGTCAACAAGGATATTGAATTCTCTGTAGGTGCCTTTTTTAATAAGAAGTGTGTCAAAGTCTGTTGCATGAGCAACTCCTTCTTTTATAGATTTCACTTCACAGCTAGCGCAAACCTCAATAGTTTTGGCCATAAGCGGAGTTCCCATAAACAATATAAATACTAATAACTGCAGCTGAAATTTGTACATTATCGTATTATCAAAAATTTGGAATTCTCATTGGCCATAACGAAATGTGGTTTAGCTTTAGGGAAATTAATATTTTGTTGTGTTTTAAGTTGGTATGAAGTCCCATTGATATGAAAAACAATTTCGCCCTCTAATACGATCAATTGTGCATCTTTAGGTGATGTATGTTCCGGAAAGGTTGCGCCTTTTTCCAAACTTATACTAAGAATCTCCAAAGCATCTGTCTTTACTATTTTTTTTAATTGCAAATTGTCAAAGGGTTGCTCGGCTATTTGATTGCTTATAGTATAAATCATTTAATTTTTTTATTTAAAAAATAATGGTTAACAGAATTTAACGGGCATAAGATAACCGCATACCATTAACCATTATAATTGAATATTATTAATGTACCTTAAATTTAGTCAATAACTCATTCCATGAGTACAATTTCCCATTATTTTCGGCCTCAACATTCTCAGCTTCAACTTTGGATTCAAATCCAGACAAGTATTCGCCCATAGGACTAGGAATTTCCTTACTTATTAAAAAGGTAGCTTTTTTGGCATCGATTAACTCGCCAGGTGCCTGGTAATCATTAACCAAAAAAAGTTCAATTGTTGCCACATCAACGTCCTTTAAATGGTTCACCATACACTCTACCGCATCAAACTTAAAAACCTTACCTTTTTGCGTTACTACTTGAGCCGCATGTCGTTTGTCAACAATGGTCATCGAACAAAAATGACATCCATCAGAACCATAATTAATTGGTTTAGGACTTACTTCACATGACATGAAAATGAATAGAACTAAACTTAGATAAATTAATTTATTTATCATTTGTTTTTATTTTAATCGGTCTTACCGCACTGGTCTTGCTTTTGGGTTGCCATGCTTTTTTGCCCATAAAAAATGCTATAATAGTCATCATCATGCCTACAAACATCAACCACGCGCCAGTAGATGGTAAAGAGGTTACGTCGAAATTAAGCATTTTTACATGGCCAAAAAGCGGCGGTTTGTAGCTGACAGGAGTTCCATCGGCGTTGGTTAGTTTCATTATGGCATTTGGATCTAAATTGGTGCCGTAATCTACCATCCATGCATTAAAATCATACATGCCCAATACTCCTAATATACTCATTAACACAAACCATCCCATAAACCAAGTGTAGCTGACTTTTTCAAAAAATCCCAAGAGACCGATCAATACACCCAGGGCTACCATTCCTCCAATGACCCATGGAAAGGTACTAAACTCCCACATATCTTCAGGTTTTGGTAGTGTACGCATCCCTATATAGTGGTTAAGGCCATCAATGTTCTGAATATCAAATTCGCTAACTCCCTTAATACCATCAATATAAATGTTCATTCCCAAAGGTTCCGGATACTGAGGTGCACCCAGCATAATGTTCCAAAGCGGGAAAAAGTACAATCCCAAAAGAAACAAAGGCCCAATGATCATTAAGATACTTGCTTTTTTCATCATTTCTAATTTTCGGTAGTTTACAAATCAAAAATTAATTCGAAAGGATACTTTAATTTGAGAATAAAGCGGGCAGGTCATAGACACAGCCCGCTTTAATATGCGCATTAAAATAATCTCCCTGAGAACTTTTATTCTCCTAAAGACCAGGATAGGTCAATATTTGAATTTGCAGGAGATACTCTAACATAACCTTGCATTTCTTGATGTAAGGCAGAACAGAAATCAGTACAATAGAATGGCCATACACCAACCTTTTTGGGTTCCCACAATGAAGTCTTGGTTTGCCCTGGCATTACTAAAATTTCTGAAGTACCCTGACCAATAATGGTGAAACCATGAGGTACATCAAAATCTTGCTCGTGATTTGTGATATGGAAATAAACTTTATCTCCTACTTTAATACCCTCGATATTGTCGGGAGTAAAATGACTTCTAATGGTAGACATATATATGTGTACTTCATTCCCATCACGTTCTACGCGAGCATCATCAGGTCCTATAGTGGCATATTTGTGCTTGTTTTCATCCAATCGATAGATTTTTTTCGAATTTGATGCTAACAAATCGGCAGGACATCCTGCAGCATAATGCGGTTCACCGTGGGTTGGGAAATCATAAATCAATTCCATTTTTTCTCCTGAAATATCATAAATCTGAGCAGAGTGTTCCATTTCGGGACCAGTAGGAAGATACCTGTCTTTGGTAATCTTATTCATTGCTACCACATACTTACCGAAAGGCTTCCTGGAATTTCCTCCCGGGATCATCAAATGCCCTACGGAATAATAGGTTGGCTTTCTATCAACAACCTCCCAGGTTCCTACTTTCCATTTAACAACTTCTGAAGAAATAAAGAAGGTAGTATAAGCATTACCTTTATCATCGAATTCGGTGTGTAGTGGGCCTAAACCTCCACTTTTAACGGTACCTGCCAAGACCTCCTCAAAATTGAGAATAGGAATGCCATAAGCCTCTCCATCAAATTTTTCACCTTCTATTGCTGCTAACATTTTGTCAAATGAGTGAACCGTAATGTCTGCAGACAGTTTTCCGCTACCAATTATATATTCTCCGGTTGGATCTACATCACAGCCGTGGGGCGATTTAGGAGTGGGTAGGAAGTACAAAGATCCCGGTACTTTGGTTGGATCTACTGTAACAACCTCTTTTATCATAGTGGAAGTTCCCGTATGGGTTTCTTCGTCATAAACGTTGTGCGCATAGTTGGCAGGCATTTTTGTTCCGCCTCCATTCTTTACGTACTCCTCAATTTTCTTCCAGTTAACGGCAGCGATAAAATCCTTGTCGTTTTGCGAAGCCATAACCTCTAGCAAAGAACTGGCCTCTTCGGTGTTATATGTTGAAAAGAAGAACCATCCATGAGATTTTCCACGACCGGGATGGGAAAGGTCATAATTGAACCCTGGCATTAATACCTGGAATTCCAGATTTAATCGCCCATTGTCCGGAGCTACACTAATAAAAGACAAAGCACCTTTGAAATTTCCCTTGTATTCATTGATTGGCATATCACGCTGAGGAACAGGTACTGAAAATCTGGTGCCGGCTACTACATACTCGGTGTTTTCTGTTATAAATGAAGAACTGTGGTTACCTGCACTGTTAGGAACCTCAATTATCTCTTCAGTCTCGAAGGTACTCAAACTTACCCGTGCTATGCGGGGAGTGTTGTTACCGTTAACAAAAATCCATCGACCATCCAATTCACCATTGGTTTGTGAAATATCCGGGTGGTGTAAATCATCCCAGGGCACAAATCCAAAGGAAGTATTCAACATCGGTTTGGTTTCTTCCGAGTACCCATAACCAGATGTAGGGAATTGTGAGAATACGGGAATTTCCTTGAACATTCGTCCTGAGGGGAGCCCATATACGGTAAGGTTACCGCTATACCCTCCAGACAGGAAAGCATAATACTCGTCTTGTTCACCGGGGGCTACATAAACTTTTTCTGCAGCACTTGATGACAAAGCACCATTAGTATTTTGGGATTGATTACAGCTATTTAAGGTAATTCCTAACCCAAAAAGAATACAAATTATATAATTTAAATTTTTCATTGTTTTATTTTTAGTTTTAAATGATTACTGTTTTCTATTCTTCTGGTGGCAACATTACCTTGTCTACCACATGGACAATTCCATTCCCTGCTTTCACACTTCCAATAATTTTGGCACCTCCTACTAAAACATCATCTCCTTCAACAACAATCATTACATCTTGGTCATTAGCCTGACCCAATTTTTTAAACTTCTTTAAAAAATCTTTTGAATAATTTCCCGGGGTAACATGATATTTTAAGATATTGGCGAGCGCATCCTTATTTTCAGGTTTTAATAGGTTGTCTACCGTTCCTTCCGGAAGTGCTGCAAAAGCCTCATTGGTTGGTGCAAATACCATTAAAGGACCGGCGTTTACGAGGGCGTTCTCCAGGTCAGCTGCTTGTACGGCTGCAACAAGTGTTGTATGATCTGCTGAACCAATAGCAATCTGTAATACATTAGGCGTTGATCCATCATCTTCTATAAAGGCCTGACCTCCTTCTTTTGATGATTGCTCAGGCTGGGATGAGGTAGGAGTATTAGTTTTGGCCTCATTTTTACAGCCGACCAACAAAGCCAGCATAAAAAATGATCCTACAATAAGTCTTAATTTAGTTTTTGCTTTCATATGATTGTTTATAATGTTATAAGGTTCTAAAATACTCCAGGACAGCCCTTGCCTGTTCTTCGGTAAGACCCTGATTCGCCATTGGAGAGCCATTGAACTCTACCAACAAATCTTTGGCTAGTTGATCTTCTTTCACCATTTGTTCGGGATTAAGAATCATGTTCATAACCCATTCCGGTGTTCGTCTTTCCAGGATCCCGTCAGGGGCGGGGCCAATAAATTTTTTACCAATTCTATGGCATGCGAGGCACATTTGGTCGTATACTTCTTTTCCCGTTGCGGCCATTGCCTGATCTATTTCAGGGTTTAGGGTTAATGAGGCCACAGGGCCAACACCCTTATTGTCTAGATCTACACGTTCTGATGCTTTTGTTACTTCGGCATCTGGTGTAATCGCAGGCTTTTCCGTTTCTGTTTTTTGTCTTGTGACACTAAAACCGTCTTTTTTCTTTTCTTCTTTTCCTCCGCAACTCATCAATATCAGAGCAAGCAGGAATAC
>JABDPH010000121.1 GCA_013042925.1 Eudoraea sp. | reverse complement strand
GATATAACTTTCGAATTCTTAGATGAGGCAGGGAATGTTTTGGATTCTGAAAATTTTATGGTTAATGCAGCTCCTACCGCAATATTAACCAGAGAAATTGCTTATGGACCCGCCGGTAGAAGCCTGGATATTATTAGAAATACCTCTGCAATAAGAGTAAGTGCTACAAATTTAGGTGACAATACCAGTGTGTCTTCTTTACCAAACCCAGTAATTTTCTTAAGGTCAAGCGCAAAATTCAGGATTCGTCTGAAATGATAAGGAAGCTATTATCATTGATTATCCTTTTTTTAGGATACATAAGCTGTTATGCCCAAAATAAGGAGGTGCTGTATGATTTTCAGGAGATTCCACAGGCAATAATGGTTAATCCGGGGATGAATACCATATATAATTGGTATGCCGGTATACCTTTTATTTCTGGCATATATGCACAGGGAGCAACAAGCGGGCTTACCGTAAACGATATTTTTGCTGCTGATGGACTCGATATTAATCAGAAAATAAGAGATCGGGCACTCAATTCATTAAGTGAACGCGATGAAGTAAATGGCATCTTTCAGGTTGATATATTAAACGGTGGATTTCGTAGTCAAAAGAACCCGGCTAATTTCTTCTCATTTGGAATGTATGTCGAAGGTTATGCGCTAAATTATTGGCCAAAAGATCTTGCAATTTTGGCATATGAAGGCAATGCAGACAGATTGGGACAAAGATTTGATCTAAATGATCTCAATACCAGTGGGCAATTTATAAATGTGCTGCATTTTGGAATTAACAGGCAAATAAAGAATAACCTCACTTTAGGCGCTAGAATCAAATTATATTCGGGTATTATAGATATTAAATCCACAAATAATAGTGGTTATTTCGAGACAACTTTAGGTCAGAATAATTTGCTGAGGAATACCCTGGTTTCAGACATGAAATTGAGAACTTCGGGTCTGGATGCTCTTATAGATGCCAATGATAATGATAGTAGTGTAGCAAGTTTATTTACAAAGAGAGGCCTTTTCGGTGGTGATCCTGGCCTTGGATTTGATTTAGGGGTTACGTATAATATCAATGACCAAACAGTAATTACGGGAAGTTTATTAGATATCGGATTATTGTATCACTCCTCTGATGTAACTAATTATACGCTTAAAGGGAGCGCATCCGTTGAGGGTGTAGAAGTAATTTTGCCAGATGCCTTAAATGATCCAAATGCTGATTTTTGGGAAGATCTGGTGGATGAAATTGAAGAGCTGGTTCCCTTTGAAGAGAACAGCAATAACTATGTAAGTTTCAGGCCGATAAAATTTTACTCCTCCATTCGATATAATTTTGGTAAGCAAGGCACGCCAATTGCAGCAGATTGCGAGTGTGATAATAATGCGGAGAGTGGTGACAGATCGTTATATTATCTGAATAGTGTAGGCGGTCAATTGTATGCTATTAGCAGACCTCGGGGTCCCCAGTTTGCTTTAACCGCATTTTATCAAAGAAGATTTGCTAAAGTGCTTGCGTTAAAAGCAACTTATACCGTTGATAAGTTCACGGCCTCAAACGTGGGTTTAGGTATGAGTCTCCAGGCAGGACCGGTGAACTTTTATATTATGGGAGATAATTTATTCTCTTATGGCAACGTAGCCGATAGCAATTACGCTTCTTTTCAGTTAGGATTAAATATCATATCTTGGGAGAGAAACTGAACTGTATTTTAAATGAAGAAATTATTTTCCTGCCTGTTCCTGGTTTTTACATTTTCATTAGGGCTGCAAGCCCAGTTGAATGAGTATAAATATATTATTATACCGAAAAACTTTAAGGGCTTTAAAGATGAAAATCAATACAAGACCAGTACGCTGTTAAAGTATCTTTTTACAAAAAAGGGATTTGAAACTTATTATGAAGATGATTTGCCATCTGACTTAAATACGAACAGATGTCTTGGTCTCCTGGCACAATTGGATCATACAACCAGTATGTTCGTAACTAAAGCTTCCATTGTTCTGGAGGATTGCAATTCCAATGAAGTTTACAAAAGTTTGGAAGGAAGGAGCAAAGAAAAGGATTACACATCGAGTTATAAGGAAGCCATTGAAATGGCTTTTAAATCAATTAGTTCGCTTAACTACAAGTATAATCCTGTTGAGACCGAAAATGTATCTACCACAGCAGTCGTAATGGATGCAGGGGGAAAAGGAGACCCATCAGTGAATAAGGGCAAGCAAACAACCACCACTGTTGAGAAGAATTTATCACAATCCGAAATCGCGCCGAATCCAAAAACGGCCGCCATCGAAAATACAGCCGTGGTTGCTGCAAGTACGAGCTTAATGCCCAAGACTTCAGATTCATATGTATTGTATGCCCAGGAAATTCCAAATGGATATCAGCTAGTAGACAGTACTCCAAA
>JABDPH010000119.1 GCA_013042925.1 Eudoraea sp. | reverse complement strand
ATTGGAGTTACAGGCAAATTTTGCTGAAATATCTTCCAGTTTGCCCCATCATCAAATGAAATAAAAAGACCGTATTCAGTTCCTGCATATAAAAGACCTTCTTTTACAGGATCTTCACGAAGTACCCGTACAGGATAGTCCATAGGAATTCCATTAGAGCCAGAGCTTAGTAACTCCCAGGATTCACCATAATCACCGGTCTTATAAATATAGGGCTTTCGATCGCCTAGCTGATATCTCAAAACGCAGACATAGGCCTTAGCCGGATTATGTGATGAGGGTTCAACCGCATCTATCCTGCCACCCGGTGGTAAGTTTTTAGGAGTTACCTCTTTCCAGGTTTTACCGCCATTCCGGGTTACGTGTACCGGACCGTCATTGGCGCCTACCCAAATCAGCCCTTCTTCCAAAGACGATTCCTGAATGGCATAGATTGTACTATAGAATTCTTCACCTGTAATGTCTCTTGTAATTGGACTTCCGGAAATTACCTGTTTGTCCGCTTCAAAAGCGGTAAGGTCCGGGGAAATTATTTTCCATGTTTTGCCTTCATCAGTAGTTTTATGCACATATTGCGATGTATGATAAATTACTTTGGGATTATGCGGTGAAACCAAAATAGGGGATACCCGTTGAAATCTGTATTGCAGGTCCTTTGGGTTATGCCCGTACATATTGGAAGCGCCTACATAAAATGACTGTTCCGTTCCGGTTTTTTTATTGAAAACGGTAAAACGACCTTTGCAATTTGAGTATACGATATCGGGATTTGTCGGATGTGGTACAGCAGGTCCGGTTTCACAACCCCCTGTATTTATAATATAACCAATTCCGGGAGCCTGAATGCCATAGGGAGGCATACTGGGTACTGCTACTGTGGAATAGTTGTCTTGCTGTCCTCCATAAAGCCAGTATGGGTATTGGTTGTCTACTTCTACCTGGTAAATTTCTGATGTAGGTTGGTTGAATTGGGTAGACCAGGTTTTGCCCCCATTATGCGTTACGTTGGCTCCGCCATCATTACTTTGAATGAAGAGATCTGAATTTTCAGGATTAATCCACATATCGTGATTATCACTATGTGGAGAGGTGAGTTCTGTCCAGGTTTTTCCTCTATCTATAGATTTCATGTAATCTGTGGCCATACTATAAATAACATCAGGGTTATTTGGGTCTACCTTAATGTTCGTATAATAAAAAGGTCTGGTACGGATTTTCTTTTCGTCAGATATTTGCTCAAAAGTTTTACCGTAATCATTTGAAATATAGAGTCCGCCCTCATCATCCGGGGCTTCTACTAATGCATAAAGCATCTTAGAATCTGCAGGACATACTTCCAGGTCTATTTTACCAATTAGTTTGGCAGGAAGCCAGCGCTCTAATTTACTCCAATTCTTACCTGCATCAACAGATTTGTAGATTCCTCCTTCCTTAGGTGTTCCACCGCTCAGAATAGTCCAGGGTTTGCGTTCTGCTTTCCATGCTGCTGCATAAATAATGTTGGGGTTGTCTGGCATCATTTCAATATCGGATATTCCTGTTTTGTCTGAGATAAACAAAATTTTGTTCCATGTTTTACCACCATCTGTGGTTTTGTAGAGACCCCTTTCAGGATTTGAATTAAAAGCGCGTCCCAGTGCAGCGACATACACTATATTATGATCAACAGGATGTATGCGGATAGCCCCTATCTGCCCTGCGTTTGAAAGCCCGGACTCCAGCCAGGTTTTTCCTCCGTCTATAGACTTATAGATGCCTTTACCCTCTATCAGATTACTTCGCAATCCATCTGACCCTGTTCCCACATATACAATCTTTGGATCGTTTTGGGCAACAGCAATTGCCCCGATTGATGGGGTCTTAAAAAAGCCATCAGAAACATTAGACCAGGAGGTGCCGTAATCTTCTGTTTTCCAGAGGCCACCACCGGTTGCACCCATGTAGAATGTGGAGGGTTGCGATGTAATCCCTGCAACAGCAGTAACGCGTCCGCCCCGGTATGGTCCGACATTGCGATATTCCAGAGACGAAAAGTCTTGGGAATAAAGTAGGGAGAAATCGGTACTCAGCAGAGAAAACACAAGGGCAATAAAAAAAGTACGTAGTATAATCATTTAAAATAATAATATTTAAAAGAAAAAGTTTCTAATTAAAGGCATGAAAGATAATTGCCTTTAAGCATTTTTCCTATTTCTTTAGATTGATTATAATAAGAAAACGTTTTTTCTTCTTTTTACCCTTACATATTTAGTGAAACTCTGACTTCTGTTAAATGTTTTTAACAATCCTGTCCAAACTATTTGTTTTTATGAAGGGAGTCTTTTTTTAATGAATTTTATTTGTCCGTTATGATTAGATTCATGTTCGCATACATGAAACCATTTGCAATAATTATTGGTGGGCTGGTTCCCGAAAAATGGTTCTGTTTTATTAAGCCAATCATCTCCTCTCCCGGCAAATTCTTTTTTGGTGAACTCTCTAACCTCCGCCAATTTAGATAGGTAGTAGTCTATGTCATGACCTTTAATCTGTTCTCTGCCTTTATCACCCAAACCCATTGGAACATCCCATTCCTTTTTTATTTCATCATTCCAGGTACCCCATTCAAGTTCATCAAAGGTGTTTAACTGATAATATCTTTCGGTTGCCGCCAGATGTAGCAGCATTGCACCAATAGAATTTGATTGTTCGTCTATTTGGAAATCTAATTCTTCTACTGTCAAATCTTTTACATTGCGTATCACCCATTCCCGCATCATGGTCATAGTGGATAATAGTGTTCCAATTTGGGGTGTATACCCTTCTTTGGGTCCAATGATGTAGAGGCTATCTGAATTAGATTTAGATGATCTGCTATTTGCCAGACTTACCAGTGGTACAGTCAGTAATCCTGCACCTATTAAAGTTGATCCTTTAATAAAGTTTCTTCTATTGGCTCTAATTGATTTATTTAGTTTCATGACGTTATATTTAGTTTATCTAATTTCAATGAATGGTTATTTAGAATTGGGATTCTTTTTATTTTTTTTCCTGTTCAATCCTACAGCTATTGCAACCCCCATAGCTTTACCTATAGCAACTCCAACGGCAATTTGATTAATGGCTACACCAATAGCGGCACCTACGCCTGCACCCAGGGCGATACCAACTCCTACAGGGTTATTTTGCTTCATTTGACAAAAGGTTTGATTTAATATAACAGATAGCCGACATAAAAGATAGTAATTTCTGAAACGATCATGGCAGTACTAATGATATAAATCCTGCTGTTTAAGCAATTTTCGCATTTAGTTTTTCCCTGTACTTCTTTAATGCCAGGAGTGAGAAATAACGTTTATAATTTCTGTAAGAAATCATCGTTGTCTTATAAAACAATCCACTCATTGGTTGCACCGGCCAATCTCCATCTTCAAGTTGTTGATCAATGAGCCAGTTTACAGCTTTTAGTAAGCGGGGATCCTCAGCATAACCTCCATTTAAAAGAGCCAGGATGGCCCATGCGGTTTGATCTACAACACTGCTTTCAGCCTGGATATATTTTCTTGCCAGGGCCGATTCCTGAGCTTCCCCCCAACCGCCATCATCTTTTTGTTTGGACCAAAGGTAAGCACATGCTCTTTGTATTACCTCATGGTCTTTATTCATACCATACATGGTTAATCCTTCCACAACAAAACAAGTTCCGTAAGTGAAACACAATCCCCAAAGGGCTTCCCAGCTTCCATCTTCATATTGTGCTTTTAAGAGGTACTTAACTGCCC
>JABDPH010000114.1 GCA_013042925.1 Eudoraea sp. | reverse complement strand
ATTCTAAGTGATTTTATTTCTTCTGGTATATTGTCAACCCCTATGCCAAGCCTGGAAAGTGGTTTTGGAACTTCAAACATGCCCTTATTAGCTCTGCTATACCAATTACCCCCCATCCTCGCAACCTGATCAATTTTAAATTGGTCTATTGAACCGTTTTCGTCTAAAATTGTTTCATGTAGATGCATTTTAACAACTTCCGAAAAAACCAGATTCCCTGCACCTCCCTCTTTGCCCAACGCTTCAACCTTTGTTACTATGCATTCAAACTGTACCGGAGATTCAGCAACTCTAAACGGTCTGACCAAATCCGAATCTAACATTGTTAACCCAGCTTTTATAAATTCATTTTCTTTTTCCCCATATTCTGTGCTGGTCAAAGACATTTGCTGAACGAGCTCATAATTTACAATATTAATGACCACTTCCTTTATTTTAAGCACGTTATCCAGTGTATGTTTAGTAGTATTATTACGTACTCTTCTTGCTGGTGAGAATATCAATATTGGTGGATTTGCGCTAAAAACATTAAAAAAACTAAAGGGAGACAGGTTTGGAATTCCTCTTTCGTCTATGGTACTTGCAAAGGCAATTGGTCTGGGCCCAACAGCACCCAAAAGATAGGAGTGTAGCTTACCCGTAGCAATCTCAGAAGGTATAATTGATATGGCTTTTTGCATCATAACAAAGGTATGTAAATTGTGCTCCAATTAAAACTTTAACTCACCTCGAGAACACAACATTTTAGGTCAATTTCAGTTATCTTTATTGCTCATTAACCACCAGGATGAAATTTAATTCACAAAAGAAGACTTCTAATCTGTTTTTATTAATAGCATCCTTTGCTATTGTGAGTCTAATCCTATGGAATACGAATAGTTTTTTTAAAAAATTTAAGGAAGAAGAGCGGCATAAGATGGAGATTTGGGCTACCGCTCAGTCGGAATTATTGCAATCTTCAGAGGATAGAGATCTGGGAAATCTTCATGTGAAGATTTTTCAAAATAATACGTCAACACCAATGATTCTGGTAAATATGGATGGGTCTATAAGAACCAATAACATGCCTGAAGAATTAGTTGCGGATACGATTTATTTAAAGAAAAAAATTAAGAAATTTAAGTCGGAAAACACACCCATTTCTATTGATTATGATAATGAGCAACTAGCCACCCTCTATTACGGTAATTCAGAAGTATTAAACAAACTAAAATATTACCCAATTGCCCTGTTGTTAATCATATTTTTATTTGCGGCGGTTATCTTCTTTTTCTTTAAAACCAATAAAGCTTCCGAGCAAAACAAACTTTGGGCCGGAATGGCCAAAGAAACTGCCCATCAGATTGGCACCCCCCTTACTTCACTTCTTGGGTGGAATGAACTATTGAAAAGTGAACAAATAAACCCGGATATTACTAAAGAAATTGAAAAAGATATTGGCAGACTTCAGAATATAACAGATCGTTTTTCCAAAATAGGTTCCCTCCCCAAACTTGAAGAACACGATATTGTAAAGGAAACCAGAAATGCTTTTGAATACCTAAAACTCAGGAGTTCTAAACTTATTCATTTTACCTTTAATTCTCAGGTTGAACAACTTCCTATTCTTTTAAATAGCTCATTATACAATTGGACCATTGAGAATTTGGTTAAAAACGGCATTGATGCCATGAAGGGCAAGGGCAACATTGCAATAGAAATAATTCCGGAAGGCAAGTATGTTAATATTTTAGTTTCGGACACCGGACATGGCATTGCGAAAGGAGACTTCAATTCTATTTTTAATCCCGGTTATACATCAAAAAAACGGGGCTGGGGTTTAGGATTATCGCTCGTTAAAAGAATAATTGAAGAGTACCATAAAGGAAAGATAAAAGTGCTTTCTTCGAGCAAGGAAGGTACCATAATGCAGATATCATTAAAATCAGATAAAAAATAGATGGTAAAAGAAAAGTTAATTATACTAAAAGAAGCAGAAATTACGAATAATTGCCCCGAATGTTTTAATCAGGATATGAAGCTTACATTTTATCAAAAACACTTATTTGGGCGACTTTATCATAGGACAACGGCAACGGTCACACATCAAATTAAATGCAATAAATGCCAAAGTATTATCTACCCGGTGAAATGGACTGAAGATATTGAGCGTATTTTCGAGTATTACCAAAAAATGGTTAGTCCGGAAAAAGCGAGCATAAAATTCACCGCTTTATTTTATATACTAATACTGTCACCTTTCATAATTGCGGGTATTTTATACTACTTATTCCAAAGTGGTATCATTTCAATTTAGAACGGATCTTTGAGGCAATCTCCTGAAATTCTTCCGGGGATAAATCAACTTTTGTAGTGAAAGTTGCCTCTGCCATTTTATTCAAGGGAATAAGATGCACATGAACATGCGGTACTTCCAAACCTATTACTGTAATGCCCACCCTTTTACAGTCTATTGATGCTTCTATAGCCTTACCTACTTTTCTGGAAAATGCCATTAACTCCAAATAGTCAGCTTCTTCCATATCCGTAATTTTGTCTACTTCCTTCTTTGGAACACAAAGGGTATGACCTTTAGCATTGGGATTAATATCCAGGAAGGCAAAACAATTATCGTCTTCGGCTATTTTGTAAGACGGTATCTCTCCGTTTATTATTTTAGTAAAAATACTCCCCACAACGAATTAAGTGTTAAATAAAATTCCTATCAATATTGACAGGATTAAAGATATAGATTTAAAGGCTTTTAACTCCTGCTTATCTCAAGAATATCAAATTTTAGAGTCCCGTTGGGTACTGTTATTTCCGCAACATCACCTACTTCTTTACCGAGTAGTCCTTTGCCAATTGGTGAAGTAACGGAAATTTTTCCCGTCTTTAAATCGGCTTCGCTTTCAGCTACAAGAGTGTAGCTAAATACCATACCATTTTGCTGGTTTTTAAGTTTTACAGTCGATAGTACCAATACTTTAGATGTATCTAGTTGAGATTCATCAATTAATCTCGCATTAGACAATGTTTCCTCCAGTTTAGATATTTTTAGCTCTAATAAACCCTGTGCTTCCTTAGCCGCATCATATTCAGCGTTCTCAGATAGATCCCCTTTGTCTCTGGCATCAGCAATTGCCTGTGACGATTTAGGTCTTTCAACATCCCTAAGGTGGTTTAATTCCTCTTTCAGTTTTTTTAATCCTTCCGCAGTGTAATAAGAAACAGTACTCATAACTTCATAATTTATTGAACACAAAAAAATGGCTCAAAATCATTAAACAATAAATCCTACGAAAACGCAGGATTAGTTTAAACAATCATTTCGATGTAACTAATTTAAGATAAACACATTATGTGGGATTTTTCATCAAAATGAGGTTTAACTGATAAGAAAATCCCCTTTTTTAAAGAGGATTTAACGCAAAGATACATATTTTTTGTTCAATTTTGTTTTCGACAATCTGAATTGAATCCCTTTATATGAAAAGAATATCTTTCTGGTTAATGTTTATTTTACTGCTGGCTTGCAGCAAAGATCAAGGAAACCGCAATCCCTATTTAATAGAGGTTGGATTCAGGTTTGAAGTTAATCTTAATTTGCCTTTATATAGTCCTTTAACTAACACGGGTAATGCCATATTCATTGGCAATCAGGGTGTGGGAATAAGAGGTATTTTTGTTATAAATAAAGGTT
This sequence comes from Eudoraea sp., assembly GCA_013042925.1. Classification (GTDB taxonomy): domain Bacteria; phylum Bacteroidota; class Bacteroidia; order Flavobacteriales; family Flavobacteriaceae; genus Eudoraea. Next base: position 4,568 of record JABDPH010000114.1, on the reverse strand, counting down.
TCGACGAGTTTTTTGCCTGGGAGGCCAGTTGTCCCAATCATGCTCCAAACGCATGTTCTACAATGGATCTCAATGGTCAAACTGTAATTTGTTCATGTGACGATTATGAATATAGCCTGTTCACAGGACAACAACTAAACAGACCGGATGACGGTGAGCGTTATTATGACCTTTTGTTTTACAACACTTCATTTAATGGAACATCCGTTGTAATTTCTAACTGAGGTAGGGAGATCTCAATTAATAATCAGACTAACTTTAGAAATTGAATGTTGCTCCCAGCAGAAAGTTTATCCCGGCCTGTGGGTAATAGCCTGCACCTTCTATAGTGGTTATGGTTCCCGGATTAGAAAAATCGTCATCAAAAGTAAAAAAGTAACCATTTGATACAATTTCTGCGTCAAAAATATTGTTAATCAGTCCTGAAAGTACAATACTTTTTACGAATGAGTTTGTATTTAAAGTGTATTGAATATTGAAATCTGTTTGTGAATAACTATCAAGAACAGAGCCTGCGGCATCAATATTTGCCATAAATTGCTTTCCAACATATTTTGTAAGCAAAGACATTTGAAATTGTTCATTTGGCAAATAAGTAAGAATGTTACCTATCACTATTTCAGGAGAGTAGGCAATATTGGTATTTCCTAAGTTTTCTAGCTCACCATCTCTCTGAAAAACAAAATCAATATTTTTATTTGAACTAAGGGCTATGTTTGGTTGTAATTTAAAGTACTTCCCTATATTCATATTTGCATCTACTTCAAGACCCAGACGGTAACTGTCGCCCACGTTTGCCCTTAGAGGGGCGCCAACATCATTCAATTCTCCTGTTAGTACCAACTGATCTTTATACCTCATATAATAAATATTAGTACTCACCTGAACAGAAGGTGAGACGTACCTCCAACCCAGTTCAAAGTCATTTAGTCTTTCTGGTTTAGGATTGCCATTTTCATAATCATTCCTGTTTGGCTCACGATTGGCCACCGCATAGGAGAGATATAAATTATTTTTGGTATTGAGATCATAGGTAACCCCAAGTTTAGGATTAAAGAAATTAAACGTATCATCCACAATTCCGGTATCTTCACCATTTGCCTTGTAGTCAACAGTTCTAAATTGTAAGTCACCAAAAAGCCTCCACTTTTCAGAAATTTCATAGTTTATTTTTCCAAACATATTAAAATCTGTTTTTTTAGAATCGTCATCGTAATATCTATCCCTAATCATGCTATTTCCTGCAAAGCGGGCCCAGATTACTTCACCAAAATGATCTCCATTATAGGAATTCCACCCTCCGCCAATGATAAGGTTAACTTTGTCTTTTTCATATTTAGCTGAAAATACAGTTCCGAAAAAATCATTATCAAGCCAGCGGCGGCGGACTAAGTCTGTAGTATTTACCAATTCTCCGTTTACTAAGATTGGTGAGAATCCGTAAGTTGCAAAATCGTCGTCCTCTCTGAATTGTTCAAAGTAGCCACGTCCATAGGTATAATGAAATGCCACATTGGTGCTCCATAAAGGAGATATTTTCTCATTCCAAAGTAGTTGAAAATGATCTTGTTTATAATTATCCTCTTCCCTGTCATAAAACTGTATCTCACCATTTTCATCTGTATATATCCCGGCCGGGTTAAATGTTCTATCAGTGCCAAGTGTTTCTGCATCAATGCCAAACCATGATTGGTAAGTAACTTCGTGTCCTCCAAAAAGGAGCGCTTTTATTAAGGTATTATCATCAATATAAGAGCCCTGTAAAAAATAGGAATTCAGTTCAGAAGAAGCCCTGTCAATATAGCCATCGGATGTTATTCTGGACAATCTCCCGGAAATTTCAACATGTTCATTTAACAATCCTGTACTAAACTTAATGTTGTTGCGCAGCGTATTAAAGCTGCCATAGGAAGAGGAAATTTGTCCATGGGCTTCCAAAGAGGTGGCATCTGTCAATATATTTAAACTTGCTCCAAAAGCTCCTGCACCGTTTGTTGATGTTCCTACTCCGCGTTGCAATTGCAGGTTTTCTGTGGAAGAAGCAAAATCTGGTAAATTTACCCAAAACGTACCATGCGATTCAGAATCGTTATAAGGTATTCCGTTAATAGTAACATTTACTCGGGTAGCATCGCTTCCTCTTACACGTATACCTGTATAACCTACCCCGGCTCCTGCATCTGAAGTTGTTACTACAGCAGGTAAAAAGTTCATAAGAATGGGGATATCCTGCCCGAGGTTTCTCGGTGTTATTTCTTCCTTTGCCAGGTTGGAAAATGTGACAGGAGTTTCTTGGGTAACCCGTATGGCAGAAACAAAAACCTCATCCAGAATTATTTTTTCAAGGGCTGTAGTATCTGGTTCTTGTTGTTGAGCATAAGAATGTACTCCAATAGAAATTAAGAAAAAAATAGTGATAATAGCCTTCATTCGTTGTTCAATTACACGAATAAAAGGGGTTCTATTCTAATTTTTTTGATTCCTTCTTTTCCTGAAGAAACAGGAAAAAATCCAAATGGCGACGTTCGCCTCCCTTAGCAGCATTACCTGCCCAGGTTCATTGGGTATAATCTCAGCTTATCCTGAAAGTCTTGAAAAAAATGCATTATGCGAATACTATTCTATTTAATACTTCTTTTCAGGAATTCGCACCCCTTTTGAGATGATTCAAATTTACGATGGTAGTTTCATTTTTCATAATAAAACCCCATAAATTAACAAGGATCTCAGCCAGGTAAAACCTTTTTTAAATCATAAACATATCTTCTTCAATTAAGTAAGCTGATGGGTAGGTTTTAGGAGATCATTAACCGTTTTTACCGGATTAAAAGTAAGTAAGGGAACTTCAACAAATATTGTGTTCCAAAAGGCCATTGCGCCATTCCAAAGGCCCGGTAATTCAAGAGCCTTTAGTTCTTTGCCATCTTGTGTTTTTAGAGTAATAAAACCTTGTTTGGTGTCAACAAAGTTCAAAAGGTTATATTTCTCACCCCTAAAATTCCTTACGCCGCACACAATATCAACCGGATTAAAATGTGTAGAATTTTTTAAAATAGTCATCTGGCCTTCATCTGAGCTATCTATTTGTGCAGATTCTACGATTTGTAGTGAAATATGATCATGGGCATCCCTAATCCAAAAAGGACCACCGCCCGGTTCTCCTTCATTCTTAACCATCCCGCAAATACGAATGGGTCTGTTTATTTTATCTTTTAATATTTCCAACTGCTCTGAGATGCTAAAACTCGAAAAACTATCCAAAAACCTCACATTCAGGTCATTTTCTAAAAATGTTTTAATTTCATGCAGCTGTTCGCCGGTAATATCATTTCTATCTAACTGATCGGCATAGGCAAATGCTTTTTGCTGTACTTCCAGAAGCAACCCGGCAAGTACTTTTTTGCTAGTTGCAAGTTCAGCTTCGTGTTTAGGAACGACTACATTATCTATGTTTTTAATAAAAATAATATCCGCATTTTGCTCATTTAAATTCTCAATAAGCGCTCCATGTCCGCCGGGTCTGAATAACATTGAACCATCATCCTTCTTAAACGGTTCATTATCCAGGGTAACTGCTATTGTATCTGTAGAAGCTTTTTGATTAGAATAAGTAACCTCAAATTCTGTTTTTGTCGCTTTTGATACCCTTGGTCCTGCAGTTTTAAATTCTTCATTAAAAAAGGAATGGTGTTGCTCAGAAATGGTAAAGTGCAATTTTGCTTTATTGTTTACCGCAGCATATGCCGAAGCTTCCTTTAAATGCTCCTCGAAAGGAGTGGCAGTAAATTTCCCGTAATTATGAAAGGGTAAAAGTCCTTTTGGATAAAAACCGTAATTGAGACAATCTTCCCGCAACATTTCACTTACAAAAAGATTTTTGATGTCATTACCCGAACCAGCTTTATTTTTTATACGTTTTTGAACAATCTCATAAAAAGGAAATTTACTAATTTGTTTGAAAAAGGTCTTCAAATCGGTATCATTTAATCTCTCTATATAGGCATCTACACTTTCGCTGCCCGGATCATAATGCTCTAAAAAGTTAAAGAGCGATTTAAACATCCTTGATGCCGCGCCAGAAGCCGGAACAAATTTCACTAAACTTAAAAGTCTATTTAATTCTTCGAACTTACTAACCAATTTTTTCTCTCTGGCCTTGGTCAATTTTGTAATCCCATCTGAAACTATTGCGGCCTTTTCTAATCTTACAAATGGTATCCCCTCCTTAAATGTCTCTATCTGATCCAGAACCTTTTCTTTTGAGATTCCTTTTTCCTGTAGTTGTTGTAAATCCCTTGGTGAAAACTCAATCATGTATCCAGTAATTTATCGATAAATTTGGTGGCAAGCGCAAGCCTTTTTTGATTATCGCCATTTAAAATAACGAAATTCTTCTTATACTTTTCCAATGTTTCTTTAAAATAAAGAAACATATGTTCGCGTTCATTAGGTTTATCCCTAAGATCGTCTTTTTCCCAGGGAATATCTATGGAAGTAAGCAGGTAAAGATCGTATGAATTTTCTAAAGCGTATTTTTCCAAAACAGGATCGCAATAACCCAGGTAATA
>JABDPH010000111.1 GCA_013042925.1 Eudoraea sp. | reverse complement strand
CATATATAAAAGGGTTTAGGTCTAGCCACCAATAAGGCGGAAAGACCTAAACCAAAACCGTATGGTTGTTGCTATTATTTAAGCTCAACTTCTGCTCCAGCTTCTTCCAATGATTTTTTGATACCTTCAGCTTCGTCTTTAGACACACCTTCTTTTACAGCTTTAGGTGCGCTATCAACGATATCTTTAGCATCTTTTAGTCCAAGGCCAGTTAATTCTTTTACCAATTTAACTACTGCCAGTTTAGAACCTCCAGCTGCTGTTAAAACAACATCAAATTCTGTTTTCTCTTCAGCGGCCTCAGCTTCACCTCCTGCGGCGCCACCACCTGCAGCAACTGCAACAGCAGCAGCAGCTGGCTCTATGCCATACTCTTCTTTTAATATATCAGCTAACTCATTTACTTCTTTTACAGTTAAGTTAACCAATTGTTCTGCGAAATCTTTTAAATCTGCCATTTTTCTATCGTTTAATAAAATTCTTAAATTATTCTAGTTTTTAGTGCGTATTAATTATTTTTCAGATAATGTTTTGAGGATTCCTGCCAGTTTTCCACCTCCGGATTTTAATCCAGAAATAACATTCTTGGCCGGGGATTGTAACAGACCAATAATCTCGCCTATCACTTCCTCCTTGGATTTAATGCTAACCAAAGTATCCAAATTCTCATCACCTACAAAAATTGCTTCTTCTACAAAAGCGCCTTTTAATAAAGGTTTGTCTGATTTTTTTCGAAAACTTTTAATAAGCTTTGCTGGCCCATTACCGGTTTCTGAAAACATTAAAGAAGTATTTCCCTTTAACGTTTCAGGCAATTCTCCGAATTCTTTTTCAGAAGCTTCCATTGCCTTTGCAAGTAAAGTATTCTTTACTACAGACAATTTTATGTTTGCTTTAAAACAAGCTCTTCTTAATGCTGAGGTTGCCAATGCATCCAGTCCGGAAATATCTGCCAAATAAATCGTTGAATTATCAGCTAACTGAGCCGTCAAATCTTCTATAACGATTGCTTTTTCTTCTTTTGTCATGATTTTAAACGTTTACAGTTAAACTGCTTTAGGATCTAATTGGAGACTAGGACTCATTGTACTAGACATATATATACTTTTCATATATATACCTTTTGCCGCAGCCGGTTTTAACTTATTTAAAGTATCCAGCAATTCCTGGGCGTTTCCAGCAATTTTTTCCGGTGAAAAAGAAGCCTTTCCTATAGCCGCATGTACTATCCCGGTTTTGTCTACTTTAAAATCGATTTTACCTGCTTTTACATCTGATATTGCCTTAGCCACATCCATTGTTACCGTACCTGTTTTTGGATTGGGCATTAATCCTCTTGGACCTAGAACTCGTCCTAAAGGTCCTAATTTACCCATGACACTCGGCATTGTGATTATTACATCTACATCTGTCCAACCGCCTTTTATTTTATCCAAATACTCATCCAATCCAACAAAGTCTGCACCAGCTTCTTTAGCTTCTGATTCTTTATCAGGCGTTACCAAAGCAAGGACTTTTACGTCTTTACCGGTACCATGAGGCAATGTCACAACACCACGAACCATTTGATTGGCTTTACGTGGATCTACTCCTAACCTAACTGCCAAGTCGATACTTGCATCAAACTTTGTTTTGGTTATTTCTTTTACAAGCGCAGAAGCTTCTTCAACAGAATAGAGTTTATCTTTTTCTATCTTAGCATATGCTTCTTTTTGCTTTCTAGTTAATTTTGCCATGTTAAAAATTGCTTTTAAGATTTTAAAAAGGTCTTTTTCCTGAAACTTTCAATCCCATAGATCTGGCAGTACCTGCCACCATGGACATTGCGGATTCTACAGTAAAAGCATTAAGGTCTACCATTTTGTCCTCCGCAATACTTTTTACCTGGTCCCAAGAAACGTTCCCTGATTTTACTCGGTTAGGTTCGCCAGATCCTTTCTTAATCTTAGCCGCTTCCAAAAGTTGCACTGCCGCCGGTGGTGTTTTAACAACAAAATCAAATGATTTGTCCTTAAATACGGTGATAACAACCGGCAGAATTTTGCCTTGTTTGTCCTGTGTACGCGCATTAAACTGCTTACAGAACTCCATGATGTTAACGCCGGCAGCACCTAAAGCGGGTCCAACCGGTGGCGACGGATTCGCAACACCTCCCCTAACTTGTAGTTTAACTACTTTACTTACTTCTTTTGCCATTGTTTTAAATTAAATTTAAAGTGTGTTATAATTTGGAAGCAACACAACTTTTATATATATGTAACAATTTTCTATACTTTTTCTACTTGCATGTAGCTCAATTCCAATGGTGTTTTTCTTCCGAAAATTTTCACCATTACTTCAAGCTTTCTCTTCTCCTCATTAATCTTTTCAACGGTACCATTAAATCCATTGAATGGTCCATCTATCACCTTAACAGTTTCTCCCAGAATAAACGGTATAGCTACACTGTCTGTATTAATAGCCAATTCGTCTACCTTTCCTAACATTCGGTTTACTTCGGCCTTTCTTAATGGAACCGGATCTCCGCCTTTTGTCTCACCTAAAAAGCCAATTACATTAGTTATTGAGCGGATTATATGAATCATTTCTCCACCCAAATTAGCTTTGATCATAATATATCCCGGAAAATAGACTCTCTCTTTATTTATCTTTTTCCCGTTTCTTATCTGCACCACTTTCTCTGTTGGCACTAAAACTTCTTCCAGATAATCCCCAAAACCATGGCGTTCTACTTCGCTTTCTATGTAGCCTTTGATCTTATTCTCCTGACCACTGACTGCTCTTACTACATACCATTTCTTTTCTAATACTTCAGACATAGGTCTCAAACTTAATTTATTAAGGCGTTAAAGTAAAGTTGTATTAGTTCGCTAAATATGGTATCTACACCCCAGGTTGCTAAAGCAAACAATATTGAAAACACAGCTACAATGACCATAAGATTAGATGACTCTGCTCTAGATGGCAATGTAACATTATGTCTTAATTCTTCTATTGACTCCTTTATATAAGTTAACATACCAATTCTTTTATTCCTTAAAAGGCTATTATAAAACTCTACTACTCAGCAAAAAAACAAGATCATTACTTTTGGTAATTCTCTCCAAACTCCTGTTTTTTCTTAGCACGGGAGGAGAGGCTCGAACTCCCGACACCTGGTTTTGGAGACCAGTGCTCTACCAACTGAGCTACACCCGTTTATATTTACACTGAAAGGTATCCCGCCAAAACGGAACACCCTTAGTGCAAAAATTATATAGTAATTAATCTAAAATCTTAGTTACCTGACCAGCTCCTACAGTTCTACCTCCTTCTCGGATGGCAAATCGAAGTCCTTCGCTTAATGCGATAGGCTGGATAAGGTCTACAGAAATAGTTAAGTTATCACCAGGCATCACCATTTCAACTCCACTAGGAAGGTTTATGGTTCCAGTAACATCCGTTGTTCTAACATAGAACTGTGGACGATAGTTGTTGTGGAATGGAGTATGACGACCACCTTCTTCTTTTTTAAGGATATAAACCTCAGCCTCAAATTTAGCATGTGGCTTAACAGAACCAGGCTTACAAATAACCATACCTCTGCTAATTTGAGATTTTTCAATACCCCTTAGTAAAATACCAACGTTATCACCTGCTTCTCCTCTATCCAAAATTTTACGGAACATCTCAACCCCGGTTACTGTAGAGGATAATTTTTCTGCACCCATACCTATGATGTCAACAGGATCACCAGTATTGGCTATTCCAGTTTCTATTCGGCCAGTTGCAACAGTACCACGACCTGTAATGGTAAATACATCTTCAACAGGCATTAAGAAATCTTTCTCAACATCTCTTTTAGGCAACTCAATCCATTCGTCAACAGCAGTCATAAGTTCCATAACTGTATCTACCCACTTTTGCTCACCATTTAAAGCTCCTAAAGCAGAACCCGAGATAACAGGACCATTATCACCATCGTACTCATAGAAAGAAAGAAGTTCTCTAACTTCCATTTCAACAAGTTCTAATAGCTCATCATCGTCAACCATGTCCACTTTATTCAAGAAAACAACGATTCTAGGAATACCTACCTGGCGACCTAAAAGGATATGCTCTCTGGTTTGAGGCATTGGACCATCTGTAGCAGCAACCACTAAGATAGCTCCGTCCATTTGTGCAGCACCTGTTACCATGTTCTTGACATAATCCGCGTGACCAGGACAATCTACGTGTGCGTAATGACGATTCGCTGTTGAGTATTCAACATGAGAAGTATTAATTGTAATACCTCTTTCCTTTTCTTCCGGAGCGTTATCGATAGAATCGAAACTTCTCATTTCAGATAATCCTGCGTTTGCCAAAACAGTAGTAATAGCAGCAGTTAATGTAGTTTTACCGTGATCTACGTGTCCAATAGTACCAATATTTAAGTGCGGTTTGGAACGATCAAAAGTTTCCTTTGCCATTTTGAGTGAATTTAATCTTAGTTTATATTAGTGTACAATAATTAATGCCTAATTTATTTTGAGCCAACGACGGGAATTGAACCCGTGACCTCTTCCTTACCAAGGAAACGCTCTACCCCTGAGCTACGTCGGCTTATGGGTCTTCAGGTTTTGTATTTTGACTATAAGGTTAAAACTAACCTCTATCATAATAGCAAACGTTAACTCAATTTCTTTGAGCGGGAGACCGGGTTCGAACCGGCGACATTCAGCTTGGAAGGCTGACGCTCTACCAACTGAGCTACTCCCGCAATTTTATTTACAAAATTTCACCAATTCTACTAAACATCTTTTTAGTCCCGAACTGTACTTATATCCAGATTCTTATTTTTTCCGGACATGGTATTCCAAAAGCATTTTCATCAAACTGCTCTCAATTACCATTTGTGGGGAGAGCAGGATTCGAACCTGCGAAGGTAAAACCAACAGATTTACAGTCTGTCCTCGTTGGCCGCTTGAGTATCTCCCCTCCTTGATTTTTATGAACTTACGAGCCGATGGAGGGACTCGAACCCACGACCTGCTGATTACAAATCAGCTGCTCTAGCCAGCTGAGCTACATCGGCTTTTTAAAGCCGTTTAAAGCATAAAAAAGTCCGCTATTTCTAACGGACTGCAAATGTAGATAATTATTTTTTTAAACAAAACTATTTTATAAAAATTTTAAAGAGGTCTGAAACCTCGGTTTTTTCTTCTTTTTAACCAATTTTCTTTCCAAAGAACTACACGCCGAATCAATTGCTTCTTCAAAAGATTTGCATTGCTTTTTTACCACAAACTTATCCTTCGGAATGTGCAGTTTAATATCAACAATTTTATTTTCCTTTATACTGGTATTTTCAACCTTTAAATACACATCTGAGCTGACAATCTTATCATAAAAAAGTTCGAGCTTGTCTAAACGAGATTGAATAAAATTTAGAAGCTTAGGGTCAGCATTAAAATTCACAGCTTGTATATTCACCGTCATAAGTAAGATGTTTTAAGTTAAACAATAGAAAAGAACGTTATACTATTTCTTGCTCCTTGGATGAGCAGACGCATGTACTTTCTTCAATTCGGCTATACTATTATGTGTGTAAACCTGTGTAGATGCCAAACTGGCATGACCTAACAATTCCTTCACCGAGTTTAAATCTGCCCCTTTATTCAGAAGGTGGGTAGCGAAGGTATGCCTGAGTATATGCGGACTCTTTTTAACTTTGGAAGAGACCTTACTAAAATACCCATTAATAATTCTATATACAAGTGTTTCATAAATTTTAATGCCTGATTTTGAAAGAAATACATGGTCACTATCCTTAACGGACCCTAACTTCATTCTTTCATCCAAATATTTCTCAAACAAATTTATTGTAGAGTCCAGGAGTGGAATAATTCTTTCCTTACTTCTTTTACCTAATACTTTCATCTTTTTTTGTGACAACTCAATATCAGTCAATCTAAGATTAATTAGTTCTGCTCTCCTTATTCCTGTGGTGTAAAGCAACTCTATAATTAACCTGTCCCTGTTTCCTTCAAATCCATCTTCAAAATGTACTTGCTGTAAAAGAGACTCCATTTCCTTTTCAGAAAAAGGTACTTCAATTTTTGTAGGAGTTTTTAGGGCCTTGTGTTTAGCCAAAGGATTAACCTGTATGTTTTCAGTTTTCAACAAAAACTTATAATAAGCCTTCAATGAAGCTATTTTGCGATTTACAGATCGGTTAGATAAACCCTCGTTAACCATTTGAACTAACCATCCTCTTATTATATTATACTCAGCCTTCTCTATGTGCTTTATATCGTACTCCTCAAAACAGAAACTTGCAAATCCTCTAATATCTTTTTCATAGGCCTTCACAGTATTAGGTGAATAATTCTTTTCATGAGTAAGGTAAGATATAAAAGCAGTTACAGACATAACACAAAGTTACCGTTAGTTATATTCATAAAAAAATCCCGTCGAGATAGTTATCACAACGAGATTCTATAATGTTATAAGCTTAGTACTATATTTCTTCCTGGTCCTTAAGACCCTGAATATACTGTGCTTTCTGTATTTGTTGTCTTCTTTCAACTGAAGGCTTGGTAAACTGCTGCCGTTTTCTTAATTGACGCATGGTACCCGTGCGATCGAACTTCCGCTTAAAACGCTTTAAAGCTCTGTCTATATTTTCTCCTTCTTTTACTGGTATTATCAACATAGGCTACAACCTCCTTTCTTTAAATATTTTCGTGTGCAAATATAGAATGAATAAATTAAACGATAACAAATTATTTTAAAATATTCTTTGCTATAACTACTTTTTGTATTTCGGTGGTTCCTTCACCTATTGTGCAAAGCTTGGAATCTCTGTAGAATTTCTCCACAGGAAAATCCTTGGTATATCCATAACCGCCATGAATTTGAACGGCTTCATTGGCAACTTTAACACAGACCTCGGAAGCATACATTTTTGACATCGCGCTCATTTTTGTCATTTCGCGGCCCTCATTTTTCAGGAACGCTGCCTTATGTACCATTAGTTCAGCGGCTTCAATTTCTGTAGCCATGTCAGCCAGTTTAAATGAAATCCCCTGAAATGAGCTGATGGGTTTGCCAAATTGAATGCGTTCCTTGGAGTACTTTATTGAGGCTTCATATGCACCTTTGGCAATACCAAGAGATAAGGCACCTATTGAAATACGACCCCCATCTAAAACTTTCATAGACTGTATAAAGCCGTCTCCAATCTCTCCAAGTCTCTGACAATCCGGAATCCTGCAATTATTCATTATCAATTCAGCAGTCTCACTGGCGCGCATACCTAATTTATCCTCTTTCTTACCACTGGAAAAACCCGGTGTCCCTTTTTCAATGACAAAAGCTGTCATCCCGCGACTATCACCCTTCTCACCTGTTCTTGCTATAACAACAGCAATATCTCCACTTATACCATGGGTTATAAAATTCTTTGCCCCGTTCAGAATCCAATCATCCCCATCTTTAACGGCCGTGGTACTCATACCTCCCGCATCTGAACCGGTGTTGTGCTCCGTTAAACCCCAGGCACCAATCCACTCTCCGGTAGCGAGTTTCGGAATCCATTTTTGTTTTTGCTCGTCATTTGCAAAAGATAAAATATGATTTGTACATAGCGAATTATGAGCAGCTATAGATAGTCCAATTGATGGATCAACTTTTGATATCTCTTCAATGATCGCTATATACTCATGATAGCCCAAACCAGCTCCACCTAATTCATCAGGTACCAATACGCCCATAAAACCATATTCTCCGGCTTTTTTAAGAAGATCGGAAGGAAAAAACTGAGCCTCATCCCATTCCATAATATGTGGCCTGATATACTGTTCTGCAAATTTCCTGGCAGATTCCGCAACATGGTGTTGAGTCTCAGAATAATCAAAACTAATAATGGACATTGTATCTGTTGTCATTATTACAATTTTTTAGAGCGACAAATATAATTTAATTCTATCAATCTTTTTTGCCGGGAAAACCCCAATTTTTGTTAATTCAGTAAAAGATCTGATAATCCCTACACTATCTCTGTATGTAACTATTTGATTTGCAAGTTTTTGATTGATATAAATTAGTTTTTGCATCTCTCTTTCAGTAGCTGAGTTTATATTAATCTTTTCGATTGAAGGTTGCTGCTTAACCCGAAATTCTTCCAGTATTCTTAATACTACTTCTTCCTCCAGGCCATATACGTCATATAGTTGTTCATTTACGATAAAGCCTCCTAATCTATTTCTGAACTTAACAATCCGGGCAGATAATTTATCGCCAATTCCATAAATAACCTTAAGTTCTTCTTGGGTAGCCAGGTTCAAATCTTTACCCTTAGCATTTGCCACTGAGAACTTTTTCTGCTTGGTCTTTTTTTCGTTTATGGATTGACTGGCCCATTCGGGAAATTCAAATAATGGCGCTATTTGTTGAAGTAAAGAATCTGATACATGAGTTACCCTTTGAAATTCTTTAGCGGAGGCAACCCATCGGTTTTCAGATCTGAATAAATGTAATCTGTCTATCTCCTCATTAGACATGCCAAGGGCATAGCCTTTGTAATCAGATAAAAAGTTTGGATTAAAAGGATACATCTTAGGTGCTTCTACGCGAATACTTTGCTCCTTAACTGAATCTAATAGTTTTTGAACTTTGGTGTCCAGAACAAAACTGCGCCCGGAGGTATAAAAGACTTCATTGCTGATCAAAATATAGATCAGCTGTAAACTGAAAATAACTAGCAGTAAAAAGAAAATCCCACTCCGTTCCTGTTTATTGAACTTAAAGTGGGATTTGAAATTTTTCAATGAAATATTTATTTCTTTATACTTTTTATATCCGTTACATATTTATTGAGTTCTTCTTTTACCTTTGGAAATAAAAACAGCAAACCTATCATATTAGGAAATACCAATGCGAGGATCATAGCATCTGAGAACTTAATTACAGCATCTAACGTAGCTCCAGCCCCTATTATCACAAATATTAAAAACAAAATCTTGTAAACAACATCTGCATATCTGCCCCTGCCAAAAAGGAATTTCCAGGATTGAAGACCGTAATAAGACCAGGAAATCATTGTTGAAAATGCAAAGAGTATAATTGCAATGGTAAGGATATATCTGAACCCAGGAATCACAGAATCATACGCCATTGAAGTTAAATCAACACCTCCTACATAATTGCCCGTTTCAGTTATTAAGACAGTACTATTTACGGCATTGCCATATTCAAAAGCACCGGCATCCATATTAAAGAAAATAATTACTAAAGCTGTCATGGTGCATATAACCACGGTATCAATAAATGGTTCCATAAGAGCAACTACACCTTCGCTTGCCGGATATTTAGTTTTAACGGCTGAATGCGCAATGGCAGCCGAACCTGCGCCCGCTTCATTTGAAAACGCAGCTCTTTGGAAGCCCACAATTATAACCCCCAATATACCTCCTAAGCCGGCCATAGGAGTAAAAGCACCATTAAATATCATTGCAAATGCATCACCTATATATTCAATATTTGCAAAAATTATAACCAAAGAAGCCAAAACATAAACTCCCGCCATAAACGGCACAATTTTCTCAGTTACACTGGCAATCTTTTTTATCCCCCCAATGATTACAATACCCACAAGGAATGCAAGGATAATACCTATAATTACACCGGTAGCTCCTCCCTGCAAATTCAACATCGTTGAAAGTTGTACAGCCGCCTGATTTGACTGGAATGCGTTACCACCTCCAAAAGAGGCGCCTACACACAGTACAGCAAATGTAACCCCTAAACCTTTACCTAATCCTGTAAATCCTTTTTCCTTTAAGCCCCGCGATAAATAATACATAGGTCCACCATAAACCGTACCGTCTGCTCCTACATCTCTATATTTAACACCCAGAGTACATTCAACAAATTTGGTAGACATCCCGATTAAACCACAAACAATCATCCAAAAAGTAGCTCCGGGACCACCAAGTGCAATAGCTACAGCTACTCCGGCTATATTACCAAGACCCACGGTACCGGATACGGCCGTCGCCAAAGCCTGAAAATGACTAACTTCTCCTTCTTTGCTTTCGTCCCCAATTGTATCAACAAGGTCACCATCAACAATATTTAATTCTGCTTTCTCTACGCTATGGTGATCGAGCTCATCGTATTTTCCTCTTACCGTATTTATTGCCAATTTAAATTTGGTAATATTTGGAAACTTAAAATATATAGTAAAAAAGGTAGCTCCAAATATTAATAGCATAAGAACTATAGGCAAATTATATCCGGCTATTGGAATTGAAGTAAGAATAAAACCTTCCCACCAAACTGCTACGGGCATAAAAGCATCGTTTACTTTTTCATCGAGCCCTTTATCCTGAGCAAAAGTCAGAAGCGGTAGAAATATGGTGAAAATTGAAAGAAGTTTGTACTTCATAATAGATTATTTGGTTTAATTGGTCCGTATGGCCGGCAATATCCTAAAAATTAGTAACACAAAAAAATATAATTATTTATTGAAGTTTAGTTTATATGAAACATTTCATTGAGCTTTTTAATCTGCTCAGGCCTGCCCAGTACAATTACTTTACTCTTGGGTTCCAAGGGTAAATCGGCTTCAGGATTAATTATATAATTACCGCTGGGTTCTATATAACCTATGATAGTACAACCCGTTTTCTTCCTTAGATCAAGGTCTCTTAAGGAATTGCATTCCATTTGGTCTGCAAAATCTTCAATTGCAACTTCTTCAAGGTTTGTAGTGTTTTCTCCTTCAGTAGATAATTTGTCCATAAATGTTATCAAATCTGGAATTACCACGAGGGATGCCATATGATCGCCACCAATTTTATCTGGCATTATAACTTTATCGGCCCCTGCTAATTTCAATTTCTTCTGGGATGTTACCTGAGAGGCCCTGCTTATGATAAATAATTTTTGATTTAGTTGTCGGGCAGACAACACAACAAATAAATTAGCTGCATCATCCGGTAAGGTTACTATTAAATATTGAGCATCTTTTACACCTGCAGACAATAAAGTTTCATCCTCGTTAGCATCCCCTTCAACAAACAAGACATCTTCCTCATACCTTTGAATAACATCTTTGTTGTTTTCAATAACAACATAAGGTCTTTTATATGCCTTAAGTCGTTCTACTGCCTGCATCCCATTACGTCCGTATCCACAGACAATGACATGATTGGATAAACCTTTGATCATTTTTCTCACCTTTTTTATTTTTAGTAGCTGTAACTGATTTTTGCTGAATAAATATTCTGTAATCACAGAAATGGCGTAAGCAAATATAAAGACACTGGATATTATTAAAAAAATCGTAAAGATTTTACCTTCTGCTTGCATCGGTCCAACTTCAGTAAATCCAACAGTGGTAACCGTAATTATGGTCATATAAACTGCATTCAACCAAGATAATCCGGTGATAAAATGATATCCCAAACTACCTATCAGCAATACAGTTAACATCAATGCAACTGCAATGTAAATTTTAGAGCGAAAAAGTCTTATCATATCTAAAGATCAAAAACTGAATGTCTTTTGGTGTAGATTAAATCCTTTATTCTCAGCCAAAATGCTAAAAACAGGTATAATGCAAAACCAAAGCCCAAAGTTACAAAGGTTAGGTAGATAAAAGTGGTTCTAACAACTCGTGCCCTAATACCGAGACTCTCTGCAATCCGTCTGCAAACTTCAAAACCTCGTTTTTGAAAATAATATAAAAGGCGATAGAAAATATTCATTTTTTAAAAATACTATTTTCCTTTTAATAAACTATCTCCTACAACACATTCCATACATCTGTTTTTAATACAATATGAATTATATAGTTGTAACAAAGCTTGACTATTCATAGCATTACCACAGGTAACTCCAAGATTATAGAATTTTCTGGTAATTTTATTGTCCTCACTTTTTAACTTGTGTATTATCGAAATTATTTTTGTACTTACATCTATGCCTTGCCATTTGGAATAACAAAAAATCATTGGCAGCATAGTATTAATAAGCAAAAGGTGTATAAAACTTCTGCTAAGCTTATTTTCTTTTTGAGGTGACAATTTGCCAAAAACATAATGTGTTTTCCAATAATTACTGGCAGATATACTAAAGATTTCATAAACCTGTTCCACCTCCTTTATATTTATAAGTTTACTAAATAATTGTGATCTTGTGCCATACAAATTAGCAAGTTGCGATAAACGGATAGTAGGAAAGTTTGCCGGTCGTAATCTAAAAAACGACGGACTCTGAACATTGTTTTTATTAATTTTGAATTTATTCTTCAAATAAGAATATTCGCTCTGCATTTTGACTAAATACTTATCCCTAGACGATGTATTGTCTAATAGCCCTGATAAACCGAATAGTAAACTTTCTAACTGAAAAATATTGTGGGATAACTTTCGGACAATATCAAATTCAAGCGCTCTGCCAAGACTTAAAAAAGCTTCGCTGTTTAGTTTTAACCCGAAGTTTTTCAATAATAGTATAAAAAGTACCTTTTCCCAATCGTTGTTTGCTTCTGCCAGCAATTTGTTTATTTCATTAGATTTCTCTTCCAGTCTCTCAAAATAAAGACGTTCTAGCCAAATTGAAAATTTAAATTGGTCAATTAAACTTACCTCCTGCTCACAGTTGATAAATTTTTCTTTTGCGGATCCAAATAGTTTATAATAATTGGTAAGTATTGTTAGTGGTATATAATTAATAAGCTCAAGTGCAGGTATCTCTTCCTTGTTTTTCCGGTAAACAGTGGTATCATCTTCCCAAACTACATGTAAAATTACGTTATCATAATTTGCATCCGCATTATGTTGATGCGCATACCAGTCAGAAGACTTTACATGTAATTCTACATTACCCGCCCAAAGTTGTCCATCAATCTCCAATTTAGCATGTAAAAAATCAGGTCCTGCATCATGATTATGAATACCAAGTGATATAATTTGTAGTGATTTCCGTCCGGAAGTATATAGATTGGATAATGGAATTTTTCCATTTTTCCAGATGTAGTGAAGGAGATCTTCGCGCATGCTCCTAAACTAAAAAAACCCACTGAATGTGGGTTGCAGCATCAAATGTTTAAAGCAATTAGATTATATCACCATTCCATTCCAATATCCCCCCCATAAGGTTGTAGGCATTAGGAATGCCAATACTATTCATTATAGCACATGCCTGACGACTTCGCTGACCAGACCTACAGTATACATAATAATTTTTAGATTTATCTAATTTGTTCAATTCCTCCAAAAATTCTGCCCCCAAATAAATATTTAGATTGGCTGCATCCGGAATTTGTCCCTGATCTACTTCCTCAGGTGTTCTTACATCTAAAATAAAAGCG
>JABDPH010000108.1 GCA_013042925.1 Eudoraea sp. | reverse complement strand
GCCTATAAAGATGGAAAACGAATTCCTGTACCGGAGGCCTTGAAATACGTCTCTGAATAATGGGAGGTCTTCTGAAAATTATTTCTAATTTTGTTTGTAATCTAAATCTAGTCGTTTGAAGCTATCCAGAGAAATTAAAACGGGAATAATTGTTATTGGGGGTATTTTGCTGTTTGTCATGGGTTATAGTTTTCTTAAGGCAACTCCTTTATTTAATAATAGTAAGATCTTTTATGCTGTGTACAAGCATGTCGGCGGTTTACAACCAGGTACACAGGTATCCATAAATGGATTTAATGTAGGAAACGTTAATAATATTACTTTTAAAAACGGGAGTGGTAACCTTCTGGTTACATTTTCTGTGGATAGTAATTTCGAATTTTCAAAAAATAGTATTGCAGAGCTTTATGATACCGGCATAATTGGGGGAAAAGGAATTCAAATAAATCCGGTTTTCGATGGTGCTCCGGTTGCCAAATCGGGTGATACCCTGACTTCTAATATTAAACCTGGTTTAACGGATTTATTACAACAAAAATTAGCACCCTTGCAGTCCAAAATTGAAGGCGCAGTCTCCAATGCAGATTCTTTACTAATAAATTTCAATGATGTTCTGGATGAAGAGACAAAGAGGAGTTTACGCGAGAGTATCCAGGGACTTAACGCAACAGTACAAAGTTTTCAATCAACTGCTGCAACCCTTAATACATTATTGGCAGATAATAAGAGCAAATTAGACAGTTCCATAACTAATATTAATACTATTACAACTAATTTTTCTGCAATCTCGGATTCAATTGCTCAGGTGGGTCTATCTAATACAATAAGAAGCTTAGAAACTACGATAGGCAATATGGATAAAATGCTGGCCAAAATAGAAAGTGGTGAAGGTACACTTGGACAATTGGTAAATAATGAGGAACTATACAATAATTTATCTGAAGCTTCCAAAGAATTGGACCTACTTTTACAGGATTTTCGTTTAAATCCGAAGCGCTATGTGAATGTATCTGTTTTTGGTAAAAAACAAAAAGAGTATGAGGTTCCAGAAGCGGATCCAGCTACAATTAAACCTCAAGAATAAATGCAGTACTTGCCAAATGTAGTTTTTCTTGTTATTTTAATTACCGGTATTGGGTATTTTGCCAGGAATGTAAAAAAGCTTGTCAGGAACATTAAGCTGGGAAGAGGTGAAATGCCTTCAGATAATAAGTCGCGGAGATTTAAGAATATGGCCCGCATAGCGCTAGGGCAAACCAAAATGGTAGTAAGACCAATAGCTGGTTTCTTGCATGTAATTGTTTATCTCGGCTTTATAATTATCAACATTGAAGTTCTTGAGATTATAATTGATGGTATTTTTGGCACCCATAGAGTTTTTGCACCACTAGGTAAAATTTATAATATACTTATAGCTTCTTTTGAAGTGCTCGCTCTTCTGGTAATACTGGCTGTGGTTATATTTTGGTTGCGAAGGAATATTATTAGAATAAAACGCTTTATTAAGCCTGAAATGAAGGGTTGGCCAAAAAAGGATGCCGATCTTATTTTGTACATAGAATTGGTTCTGATGGTTTTGTTCCTCACTATGAATGCAGCGGATTATCAGCTTCAGCTTCTGGACACACCACATTATACCAAGGCTGGTCTTTTTCCTGTTAGTCAATTTATCACTTCTGTATTCGAGGGCATGTCAGTAAATGGAATAATCCTTGTGGAACGTATCGCCTGGTGGATGCATATCGTTGGCATTTTAGCTTTTCTTAATTATTTATATTATTCAAAGCATCTTCACATATTACTTGCCTTTCCAAATACCTATTATGGAAAACTTAATAAACCGGGTCAGTTTACAAATCTTGAGGCTGTAACCAGGGAAGTGAAATTAATGATGGATCCCAATGCTGATCCATTTGCAGCACCGGCGGAAGATGCCCCTCCTCCGGATAAATTTGGATCTTCTGATGTCATGGACTTAAGCAAGGTACAGTTGTTGAATGCATATACTTGTACAGAATGCGGACGTTGCACTAGTGAATGTCCTGCAAACCTTACTGGAAAGAAATTATCACCAAGAAAGATAATGATGGATACTCGTGATAGGTTAGAGGAGGTGGGTAATAATTTGAATGCTAATAAGGGAGAATTCATTGACGATGGTCGCCAGCTATTGGGAGATTTTATTTCACCTGAGGAATTATGGGCCTGTACTTCCTGTAACGCATGCGTGGAAGCTTGCCCGGTAAGTATAGACCCATTATCTATAATAATCAATATGCGCCAGTATTTGGTTATGGAACAATCGGCCGCGCCAAGTGAACTTAATGTTATGATGGGTAATATTGAAAATAATGGAGCACCCTGGCCCTTTAATCAAATGGACAGGCTTAATTGGGCCGATGAATCTTAAAAAGCAAAATATACTAGATCATGAGTGAGGAGTTGAAAGTACCGACAATGGCTGAGCTTTTTGCTGCGGGTAAGGAACCGGAAGTTTTATTTTGGGTAGGTTGTTCAGGTAGTTTTGATGACCGGGCCAAAAAAATTACCAAGGCTTTTGTGAAAATACTTCATAAAGCTAATGTGAGCTTTGCTGTTCTTGGAACAGAAGAAAGTTGCTCAGGCGATCCTGCAAAACGAGCAGGAAATGAGTTTTTATTTCAAATGCAGGCAGTAACCAATATTGAAGTTATGAATGCCTATGGAATAAAAAGTGTTGTAACCGCTTGTCCACATTGTTTTAACACTATTAAAAATGAATATCCGGAGCTAGGTGGCAATTACCAGGTAATGCATCACACTCAGTTTATGAATAAGTTATTGGAGGAAGGAAGAATTACTTTGGAAGGCGGTAACTTTAAAGGAAAACGAATTACATTTCACGACCCTTGCTACCTGGGAAGGGCAAATAACGTGTATGAGGCACCAAGGAATCTTATTAAGAAACTGGATGCTCAACTCGTAGAAATGAAGAATTGCCGAAAGAAAGGCTTGTGCTGCGGAGCCGGAGGAGCTCAGATGTTTAAAGAACCCGAGAAAGGGGATAAGGATGTGAATATTGAACGCACAGAGCAGGCACTGCAGACTCAACCCGATATTATTGCAGCGGCCTGTCCGTTTTGTAATACGATGATGACCGATGGTGTAAAGAACAAAGAGAAAGAAGACTCGTTAAAAGTAATGGATATTGCAGAGTTAATAGCGAATGCCGGGGATTTATAAGAAGTACGGAGGATCTGTAAAAATGCCTAATAGTCACTTAAGGAGAATAAAATATGCTGGTAAACTTTGATTCATTAACGGAAACTGCAAGAGTTTGGATATACCAGGCCAACAGAAGCTTTTCAGAAAAAGAATTGGTCGAAATATCCGATGCCCTTGACAGATTTATTTCGGAATGGACTGCGCATGGCAGTGACCTCAAGGCAGGATATGAAATTAAATATAAACGCTTTATAATAATTGCTTTGGATCAGGATTTTGCTTCTGCTTCGGGCTGTTCTATAGATGCATCTGTACATTTCATACAAGAGCTGGAAAAGAAATACAATGTAGATTTATTGGATAAAATGAACGTGTCCTATAAACAAGGCACACATATTGCATATAAGCCGTTGGGAGATTTTAAAAAAATGGCTAAGGACAGGGCCATATCTAAAAAAACAATAGTTTTTAATAATTTAGTTACGAATAAACATGAATATATAAATCATTGGGAAGTGCCGGCATCTGAGAGCTGGCATAGCCGTTTTTTATAAAAATAATGTGTAAGGCCTTATTAGATCTTTTTTTGATAGTCTAATATCCCACAAGGGCTGTAATAATTGCTAAAGTGCAATATTTAATTGTGTTTTAAGTTAGTACTTAGAATATTATGCTTATGGGGAAACACCTACTTTCTTTTCTATTATTTGCTTTATTACACGTCGCCCAAGGTCAATATGCTCCGTTGGTCAGCAAGGATACATTATCTCAGGAGGAATGGGTAAAGGACAAGTATGATACTATGACCTTGGAAGAAAAGATTGGCCAATTGTTCATGGTGATAGCATCCTCCGGAGAAGATAAAGCTGCTATTCAAAAAATAAAAGGATTAATAAAGGATCACAATATTGGAGGATTAATTTTTTCTAAAGGTGGTCCCATGCGTCAGGCTAAACTTACTAATGAATATCAGTCCTTATCCAAAATACCTCTTCTAATTGGAATGGATGCCGAATGGGGTCTGGCGATGAGACTCGATTCAACCTACGCGTTTCCATGGAACATGACTCTGGGGGCAATACAGGACACAGCAATCGTATCAAGAGTAGGGAATCAAATAGGTAAGCACGCAAACCGACTTGGGGTTCATATCAATTTTGCACCGGATATAGATATAAACATCGATCCAAGAAATCCAATAATTGGGAATCGGTCTTTTGGTGAAGACAGAGAGAATGTTGCTTTAAAGGGTATTGCTTTTATGAAGGGCATGGAAAAAGCCAGGGTACTCTCCAGCGGGAAACACTTTCCCGGTCATGGGGATACCTATGTAGATTCACATAAATCCTTGCCCAAACTTGATTTTACCAGGCAGCGATTAGATAGTATTGAATTATATCCTTATACGAAGCTGATAAAAGAGGGACTTAGCAGTGTGATGGTAGCCCATTTGAATGTTCCGGAATTAGAGCCCGAAAATAAGCGACCTTCCTCCCTGTCCAAAAATATAATTACCAACGTGCTTAAAAATCAATTGAATTTTGAAGGACTGGTATTTACTGATGCTTTGAATATGAAAGGAGTTTCGGACTTCGCAAACAATGGGATCACTGAGTTAGAGGCATTTTTGGCAGGCAATGATATTTTGTTAATGCCAAAGGATTTTATAAAAAGTAAGGAAACCTTTTTAAAGGCTTATCAGAAAGGATTAATAACTGAAAGGAGGCTCGCATATTCGGTGAAAAAAATATTAATGGCCAAGTTTAAAGCGGGTTTAAATGAATACCGTCCCATAGATACCAATAATCTTATTGAAGACCTAAATAGCCCTGAAAATGATGTCATCTATGAAGATGCTATAGAGAGTGCAATAACAGTTATCAGAGACAAGTTCAATCTTATCGGGATCAAAAAACTTGAGAACAAGAAGATTGCCTACGTGAAATTTGGGGATGGTGTGAATGCACCTTTCCTGGAAACACTAAATAAATACGCTAAGGTAACCCAGGTAAATGGCAGTGATATAGCTACGCTGAAAAAGAAACTTTTTGATTTTAATTTGATTATAATAGGATTTCACAAGAGTAATGAAAGTCCATGGAAGCCTTATAAATTTTCTCAAAAAGAACTTTTTTGGCTTCAGGAAATTTCACGGCAGAGGACATCTAACGTTTTGCTGAGTGTATTTGCCAAACCTTATGCGCTCTCAGATATCACAGCTTATAATGATATAGACGGGATTCTTGTTGCTTATCAGAATAGCGAACTGGCGCAGAAGAAAGCAGCGGAAGTCTTATTCGGGGCTATTCCTGCTAAGGGTATCTTACCTGTAACTGTAAGTCCGGAGTTTCCTGTGAATACTTCCGTGAAAACAGAATCTTTATTACGTTTAGGATATAGTACACCTGAAAGGGTAGGGATGAGTTCTTTAAAACTTGCTAAGGTAGATCAATTGGTTCAGAATGGGTTGGATTCCTTAATGTATCCGGGAGCACAGGTGTTAATTGCCAGAAAGGGTAAAGTAATTTACAACAAAGCTTTCGGTAAGCCAACATATGAATCTGAAAATCAACTAACTACAAATAATATTTACGATCTCGCATCACTTACTAAAATTCTTTCAACCCTCCCGGCAGTCATGAAAATGGAAGAAGATGGGAAAATAGCTTTAAATGATACATTTAAGGACTTAATACCCGAATATGCAGATACTGAGATTAAGGATGTAACGGTCCTTAAGGCGTTGAGTCATTATGGTAGGTTACCATCCTGGATTGCCTTTTACCTGGAAACCTTGAATGACAAAAGAAGGCCTTCTCCCGAATTTTACAGAACTAATCCGTCTGATGTCTTTTCCATTAAGGTTACCGACAGGATGTATCTGAAAGACTCTTACCAGGATTCTATTTATAGTAGAATAGGCAGACAAGGACTTAAATCAAATAGATATCGCTATAGCGATGTTCCCTACTAC
>JABDPH010000099.1 GCA_013042925.1 Eudoraea sp. | reverse complement strand
AGCAAAAGTATTAGGTGTAAAAGCAGTATACTATTTAGGCGCGTTTTCGGCATAGAATAGCACGTTGTTCCCTTCTAATTCATACTTTATCTGAGAAGGAGTACTAATACTCTGTAACGCCAAATTTATGTTTGTGTTGCTAAAAGAGCCGGTAAATAATTGCTCAAGATTAACATTTTGAGTTTTTACCTCAATATTGTATTGTCTTTCAAACTCATTCAGGACATACTTCAAAGGAATACTTTTAAAAGTACTTTCATTGCTCATCCAGGAAGGAATAGTTTTTACAGGTGCTTCTGTTTTCAATACATTACCGTTAATGGCCATAAAAGAATTACCGGCAGGAAGTTTTGTTTCCTGATCATTAAACATAACACTCACCAGGCCTTCATAACAGGTAACCTCAAAAAATCCTTTTCTATTTTCAACATTAAACTGCGTACCCAATACGGTAACTAAACCGTCTTTTGTGGCGACTGTAAATTTTTGTCCTTTGGCAACCTTAAAGAATGCTTCCCCTTGAAGAGATATCTTTCTTTCTTTATCCCAATTTTTTTCACTGTAAGTTATCCTGGAATCCGCATTTAAGATAATCCCCGAATTATCAGGAAGCATAACTTCACTACGTTCCGCATATTGAGTAGAAACAGATTCATCTAAAGTAGAGATATAAAAATAAGATGCGACAAAAATCACTGCTATGGCAGCTGCAATACGCAATATCTTACGCATTGGACTCATCTTAATTACTTTAACATCTTTCTGCGGTTTATTGTTTTTGAAATCATTCAAAGCCTTATCCACATCAAAATCCGGTGCTTGTAAAGTACCGCTGATATCGATTAACTTCTCATAAGAAGCATACTCAGCAGATTTTTTAAATACTGCGAGTTCTTCCTCGGAGAGCTCATTATTCAGCCATTTTGCTAAGTAATTTTCTTGCATGATTTCTAGCTTTATAACATTAAAACAATTAATTCTAAAAAAACCCTACCACTCAATCAAAAAAAATTCAAACAT
Source organism: Eudoraea sp. (assembly GCA_013042925.1). GTDB lineage: Bacteria > Bacteroidota > Bacteroidia > Flavobacteriales > Flavobacteriaceae > Eudoraea. The sequence continues at coordinate 5,004 of JABDPH010000099.1, read as the reverse complement.
CTGGAGACTAATCCTGTACATCTCAGTTAAATCCCTTCTATTTGCTCTCTCAGTGCTTTTAAGGCAAGATGCATTCGCTTTTCAATAGCTTTTACACTTACCCCTTCCATCTCGGCAATTTCCGCATATTTTTTACCATCAATTCTATTTAACAAAAAAGTGGTTCTCTGATTTTCAGGAAGACTATTTAAGGCCTTATCCAGTTTTTCCTTATACTCTTTTTCTTCCAACAAGAATTCCGGTGATTCATAAGAAGTGTCATTTGACTTTTTAGCATACTTTAAACGTACCTTCTCTGCTTTGATCACATTTAAATAAAGGTTATTTGCCACAGTATAGACATAGGACTTCGCTTTTTCAGGACTAACTTTAGCGCAATTCTCCCACAGTTTAACAAAAGCTTCCTGTACTACATCATAGGCCTTCTCTTCGTTTCCGAATTTATAATATATATAGTTAAAAACCGTTTTGGAATTAGTTTTGAAGAGGCTGCTAAACACTTCCTCCTCACATACATTGTCCATAATTTTTTGATCTTATCGTTGGTTCGGTTCCAAAGATATTTTAAAAAAAATTAAAAATGGAGTAGGGTATTTTAAAATGTAATTGTTTTAGAGTTGTACGAACAACAAATAAATCCAAATCGTTATGAAAAAGTTTTTTAAGTACTCATTACAAACTCTGCTTCTTGTAGCGGCATTTTCTTTTAATGCCTGCCAGGAAGCATTTGAAGAATTACCGCAACCAGATGAACAGCAAACTATAAATGCGAGTTCCTCTACTGCTAAGCTTATTGAAAATACCGCCTCCTATGACGGTTCTTTCGATAATATAGTAGATGGTGCCAGCTGTTTTGCTCTTGAATTTCCATATTCCGTCAGAGCAAATGGCGTTGAAATTACCATTGAATCTAAAGAGGGGCTTCACCTAATTGAAGAAATATTTGATGAATTGGCAGATGATGAGGATTTCCTTGAGATCATATTTCCTATTGTTATCACACTTGCCGATTTTACTGAAATTGAAATTGCCGGAATTGATGACCTGCGCGAATTGGCTGCGGAATGTGTTGAAGGTGGAGAAGATGATGATATAGAATGTATAGATTTTGTATACCCCATTACCATATACACTTTTGATATCAATGAGGTTGAAACAGGTTCGGTTACTGTAGAATCTGATAAAGATCTTAGAACATTTTTTGCCGGTCTGGACGATAATGACTTAATAGGGATTGACTTCCCTGTAGCCATGGAGCTTTATGATGGGGAAAAAATTGAAGTTAGAAATAATGCTGAATTGGCTAATGCCATTGAAATGGCCAAACAGGCTTGTGACGAGGATGATGACGATGATTATAATGATGACGATTTTACTCAGGAACGTTTAGAAAATCTATTGGTAGAATGTCCATGGTTGATTCATGAAGTTATTAGAGATGAAGTAAATCAGTCAGATCAGTACTTTGAATATGTAATGAACTTTACAGAAGATGGTGGTGTAACCGTTAAAGATAGAATGGGTAACAGCCTAATGGGTGGTTGGAGCACACGAGTAACGGATCATGGAATACTTCTTAATCTTGAATTTGATGTATTGGTAGATTTTAACCTTGAATGGTTTGTATACGAAATTGGAGAAGGTAAGATTAAGCTTTACGCGGAAGGTGGTAACAGAATTATAATGCATAGCGTATGTGATCTTTTCGATACTGATCCCAATACCTTAAGAGAGATCTTGAAAGAATGTAGCTGGGTTATAAAAAAGGTAAAAAACCAGGGTGAAGAAATAGACAGACTATTAGGTTATGAGTTTAACTTTTTGCCGGAAGGTATTGTAACACTTGGTAACGGTGAAAACACTTCTGAAGGAACATGGGAAATTACCATGAACGAACAAGGAAGACTTGTAATGTCCATTACTATGGGATCAGAACCAGGAGTTAACTTTGAATGGCCTTTATCTGACCTGAGAAATGACAGATTAAAGTTTAAAGTTGAAGAGATAGGTTACGAGCTAGTTCTACAAAGAGTGTGTGATGATAATGCCAATGATGGCGATGTTGCTGAGATCAGAACCTTTATGATGGACGGTGATTGGATAGTAGCCGAATATGTAGACGGTGAAATGGATGAAACTGAAAATTATATGGGTTACACCTTCAATTTCTTGGCTAACCATTTAATCAACACTACGCTTTCAGATATGGGTGTTTCTTATCCGGGTCTATGGAGAGTACTTAGAAATAGTGATGGTAAGCTTAAGGTGTACCTGAACTTTGGAGAAGTAGATATTCTTGATGAGCTTACTGAAGATTGGGAATTTGTTTCAATCACCGATAATAAAATAATACTTAAGGATGTTAGTGATGATCCTGGTACCATGGAAAAAGTGAGTACACTTATTTTTCAAAGGATACCCACAACTCCTTAACGGGAAAAATATTTAAAATACCTTATTTGCCCCCTATTTTGCTGAAAAGGGTAGCTTCTTTAAGAAGTTACCCTTTTCTCTTTTATATTTCTTCCAAGAGCCTTCCATCATCCCATTGTTATTATTAAATTTGCATTTCGCCATAATTGACATAAACGATGTTCGATAATTTAAGTGATAAGCTGGATAAAGCATTACATGTCCTCAAAGGACATGGACAGATTACGGAAATTAATGTTGCCGAGACTACTAAAGAAGTAAGAAGAGCCCTCCTTGACGCTGATGTTAACTTTAAAATTGCCAAGGAATTTACAAACAGGGTAAAAGAAAAAGCCCTGGGTCAGAATGTTTTGACCACCCTACAACCTGGCCAGCTGATGGTCAAAATTGTTAAGGATGAACTTACGCAATTAATGGGTGGAGATGCAGAAGGGATTAATCTTTCCGGTAATCCTTCTGTTATACTTATGTCTGGTCTTCAGGGATCTGGTAAAACCACTTTTTCTGGCAAACTTGCAAATTATCTAAAACAGAAAAAGTCTAAAAATCCTTTATTGGTAGCTTGTGATGTCTACAGACCCGCGGCTATTGATCAGTTACATATTGTTGGAGAGCAAATAGGTGTGGATGTGTTTTCTGATAAGGAGAACTCAGATCCGGTTGCCCTTGCAAAAGCCGGTATGGCCTATGCCAAAAGTAATGGTTTCAATGTAGTGATCATTGATACCGCAGGGCGTTTGGCAGTTGATGAGCAGATGATGACTGAAATTGCCAACATCCGCAATGCGGTAAATCCGCAGGAAACGCTTTTTGTGGTAGATTCTATGACCGGTCAGGATGCTGTAAATACGGCAAAGGCATTTAATGATGTACTTAATTTTGATGGGGTTATACTAACAAAACTTGACGGGGATACCCGGGGTGGTGCAGCCATTTCCATAAAGTCTGTAGTTGATAAACCGATAAAATTTATTGGTACAGGTGAGAAGATGGATGCCATAGATGTTTTTCACCCGGCGCGAATGGCCGATCGTATTCTTGGCATGGGAGATGTCATTTCCCTTGTAGAGCGCGCACAGGAGCAATTTGATGAGGTAGAAGCACGAAAAATTCAGAAAAAAATTGCCAAAAATAAGTTTGGCTTTGATGATTTTCTCAAACAGATACAGCAGATAAAGAAAATGGGCAGCATGAAGGATCTCATGGGGATGATACCCGGTGCAGGTAAGGCCCTGAAGGGAATGGATATAGATGATGATGCATTTAAACATGTTGAAGCCATTATTCACTCTATGACTCCTGATGAAAGATCTAATCCTTCAAGTCTGGATGCAAGCAGGAAAAAAAGAATCGCCAAAGGTAGCGGACGCAATATACAGGAAGTAAATCAATTGCTAAAGCAATTTAATCAAATGAGCAAAATGATGAAAATGATGCAAGGTGGCGGAGGTAAAAAGATGATGCAGATGATGCAGAACATGAAATAATAGTTTTTAAACCTAATAATTAGTTACTAAATGACCCTTCTCAACGGTAAAGAAATTGCAAATCAAATTAAAGATGAAATCGCCGCTGAGGTAGGCGAGATAAAATCACGAGGGGAGAAAGTCCCTCATTTAGCTGCTGTCCTTGTTGGAAACGACGGTGCCAGCCTTACCTATGTGGGAAGTAAAGTGCGCTCCTGTAAACGCATTGGTTTTGAATCTACTCTTAAACATTTACCCGAAGACACATCAGAAGAAGAATTGTTAAAGCTTGTAAGTGAACTAAATAATGACCCTGAAATAGATGGTTATATAGTGCAATTGCCTTTGCCTAAACACATTGATGAACAAAAAGTCTTACTTGCAGTAGATCCGGATAAAGATGTAGATGGTTTCCATCCGGCAAATTTTGGGAAAATGGCCCTGGATATGGAATCTTTTATACCTGCTACCCCATTTGGTATTATGGAATTATTACGAAGGTATAAGGTGCAGGTAGAGGGCAAACATGCCGTTATTATTGGCCGCAGCCATATTGTAGGCAGGCCTATTAGCATATTGCTTAGCCAGAAAGGCAAATTTGCCAATGCCACAGTAACCTTAGCGCATAGCCGGACCAAAGATATAAAAGCCTTAACCCTGCAAGCAGATATTATAGTTTCTGCCTTGGGAGTACCCGGTTTTCTGACAGAAGATATGGTACGTGAAGGAGCTGTAATAATTGATGTCGGAATTACAAGAGTACCCGATGAAAGTAAAGAGCGAGGCTACTACATAACAGGTGATGTTGATTTTGAGGCGGTTAGTAAAAAAGCATCTTATATTACACCTGTTCCCGGTGGAGTAGGTCCAATGACTATTGCTATGCTTTTGCAAAATACACTTCTTGCACGAAAAAGGCGAACACAAAAAGAGGAGTAAAACTATCTTTTTATATTGGCCTGAATAATATGCATCGAGATTTGATGATTTGCCGGAATTGAGTACCTTTTCCCTCAAATTCAATCACTATGTTCAAACCTGCTTTGTTACTTGGCATTTTATTTATTTTCTTGTCTGGATGTCAATCGGCTTCTGAAAATATATC
>JABDPH010000083.1 GCA_013042925.1 Eudoraea sp. | reverse complement strand
ACTTTTCCACACAAAAGGAAATGCAATACCTCCATTTGCGACACTGTCTTTTATCTCATTAGTATAGGCAAATCTGGAAAAAGGTGCTGTGGGAATTTGATTGTCTGTATAAAATAACTTCTGCTTTGCCTTGTTTTGAATAGTTCGGAGGACCCGTGAAGACGGATAAACTTTTTTACCTAATTCTTCCAATTTTTCAAGAGCATCTATATTTACGTTCTCAATTTCAATTGTGAGTAAATCTACGTCCTTTCCAAAATTGTAAACCGCATCGAAATCCATTAAGTTACCCACTACAAATTCGTTGCATGCTATTTTACAAGGGGCCTCGGGAGATGCGTCTAATACTTTCGTATAAATATCAAACTTCCTTGTTTCATACAAGAGCATTTTACCCAATTGACCTCCTCCAAGAATGCCCAGCTTAAAATCAGAAGAAAAGAAATTCATGAAGTTTTACTTTCTCAGGTGAAACAGATTATTTTGACTGGCTACAAAAATACACCTAAATGTTAGAATCTGGGGTCCTTAGCCTAAAAAAGAGAAAGCAAAATACTATCTTTGCCATCCTATAAAACCACTACCATTGATAAAGCTGCACGACAAATTGTTTAAGCCATTTCTAAAGGAAGAAGAAATACAACTTGCAATAGAGAGAATTGCCGCTGAAATTGCTAAGGACTACAAAGATGAAGTGCCCATATTTGTTGGGGTACTCAACGGTGCCTTCATGTTTATATCTGATTTATTGAAAAATTATCCACATCCATGTGAGGTGTCATTTGTTAAATTAGCTTCATACAGGGGTCTTATATCTACAGGAATTGTAGAAACACTTTTAGATCTTCCTGAAAATATTGAGGGCAGAAGCGTTGTCATCGTTGAGGACATAATAGACACCGGGAGAACCCTACAGGAATTAGTCCATTTATTCGCAAAGACGAACGTTAAGGATTTTAAAATAGCAAGCCTGTTTTTTAAACAAGAAATTTACAACGGAGAATATCCTATTGACTATGTTGGAATAGAAATTCCAAATAAGTTTATTGTAGGTTATGGGCTTGATTATAAAGAACAGGGAAGAAATTTGAGAGATGTATACCAACTAAACCAACACCATATGATTAATCTTGTACTTTTTGGAAAACCAGGAGCAGGTAAGGGAACACAAGCTGCTTTTTTAAAGGATCAATATAATTTAATGCACATATCCACTGGGGATGTTTTTAGATTTAATATTAAAAATAATACCGAACTGGGGAAACTGGCGCAAACATTTATGGATAAGGGAGATTTGGTTCCGGATGAGGTTACCATTAAAATGCTCAGGGATGAAGTAGAGAAACATCCCGAAGCCAATGGATTTATTTTTGACGGTTTTCCAAGAACAGTAGATCAGGCAAAAGCTCTGGATAACTTAATGGATTCAAAGGAAATGCAAATTGACGCAGTAATTGCCTTGGAAGCTAACGATGAAGAACTAATTCAGCGCTTGTTGGAAAGGGGCAAATTAAGCGGAAGAACTGATGATCAGGACGCGGATAAGATTAGAAATCGTTTTGAAGAATACAACCAAAAAACTTCACCTCTTAAAGAATATTATAAGGCCCAGGGTAAGTTCCATACAGTAAATGGTATTGGGGCAATAGAAGCTATTACAGAGCGCCTTAGCAAAGTAATTGATGCATTACAGGTCGAAGGATGATTTATACAGCACTTTAGGTTAGATCTGATTTTACTACTACTTCTTATAAACGAAACTTGAACGATGACCGAAGGAAATTTTGTGGATTATGTGAAGATGCATGTTGCCTCGGGTAATGGTGGCAAAGGGTCTGCGCATTTGCATAGGGAAAAGTACGTACCAAAAGGCGGGCCTGATGGAGGTGATGGTGGTAGAGGTGGCCATATCATTATTCGTGGTAATGAAAACCTATGGACACTTCTTGGATTCAAATATAAGCGACACTTTAAGGCAGGGCACGGGGAGCATGGTAGTAAAAACCGCAGTACAGGAGCCGATGGATCAGACGTGTTTTTAGACGTCCCCTTGGGTACGGTTGTTCGCGATTCGGATACCAAT
>JABDPH010000081.1 GCA_013042925.1 Eudoraea sp. | reverse complement strand
GGCACGTGCCTCGAATTCGTATACATCCGGACAACCCTGATATAGTCTATGCCGCGGTACTAGGGAATATTTATAAACCAACTCAGGATCGGGGCATTTATAAGTCCACAGACGGCGGTAATACCTGGCGTAAAACTCTTTTTGTAAATGAGCAGGCAGGCGCGGTAGACCTTATTATGGATCCAAACAATCCGCGAATATTGTATGCGTCTACTTGGAGAGCAAAAAGAACACCTTATAGCCTGAGCAGCGGTGGAGAAGGTTCTGCTTTATGGAAAAGTACCGATAGTGGCGAAACTTGGAGTGAAATTTCAAAAAATGAAGGGTTTCCTAAGGACACTTTGGGAATTATTGGTGTAACCGTATCACCTAAGAATTCAGAACGTGTCTGGGCCATTGTTGAACAAAAGGAAAAAGGGGGTCTTTATCGGAGTGAAGATGGGGGTAATAAATGGACACAGGTTAACAGTGAAAGAAAGTTAAGACAAAGAGCGTGGTATTATACAAGGTTATATGCCGATACCGAGGACGAAGATGTTGTTTATGTTTTAAATGTACGTTACCATAAATCTACAGATGGAGGTAAGTCTTTCAACACGTTTAATGCTCCGCATGGGGATCATCACGACTTGTGGATAGCTCCAGAAAATTCGCAGCGAATGATTATTGGAGATGATGGAGGAGCTCAGATTTCTTATGATGGAGGTCAAACATGGAGTACATATTACAATCAACCTACAGCTCAGTTTTACAGGGTAACCACAGATAACGATTTTCCGTTTCGAATATATGTTGCCCAGCAGGACAATTCAACAATCCGTATTAAACATCGAAGTGATGGCAGCAGTATTGGTGAAGATGATTGGGAAGAAACAGCCGGTGGTGAGTCTGCACATATTGCAGTAGACCCTTTAGATAATGATATTGTTTATGGAGGCAGTTATGGTGGCTTTTTAACAAGGGTAAATCATAAGACAGGAACTGTTCGTGGTGTTAATGTGTGGCCGGATAATCCAATGGGATATGGTGCAGAGGGAATGAAGTACCGTTTTCAATGGAACTTTCCTATCATTTTCAGCAAACATGATCCTAAAAAATTATACACCTTTTCCAATCATGTACATCTAAGTGAGAACGAGGGTCAAAGCTGGGAACTATTGAGTGAGGATTTAACCAGAAATGATCCGGCGAAACTTGTTTCGAGTGGAGGTCCAATAACACAGGACAATACCGGAGTTGAGTATTACTGCACCATTTTTGCGGCTAATGAAAGTCCGCTTAAAGAAGGTTTACTATGGGTGGGAAGTGATGACGGACTTATACATGTATCGAAAAACGGTGGTGAAAGTTGGGAGAATGTAACACCTTCAAATATGCCGGAATGGAATATGGTAAACAGTATTGAGCCTTCTGCTTTTGATGAGGGAACCTGCTATGTGGCAGCTACGCGCTATAAGCTGGGAGACTTTAAACCATACCTTTACAAAACCAGTGATTTTGGAAAAACCTGGACAAAAATAACGAACGGTATAAATAACGAACACTTTACAAGAGTTCTTCGTGAGGATCCAAAAAGAAAGGGACTGCTGTATGCGGGAACAGAAACCGGAATGTATATTAGTTTTAATGATGGGCAAAACTGGCAGGCTTTTCAACTTAATTTACCAATTGTTCCCATAACCGATCTTACCCTAAAGGATGATAAACTTATTGTGGCAACTCAGGGGCGCAGTTTATGGATTATAGACGACCTTACAGTTCTGCATCAGCTTGATTCAGCTAAAAAAAATGCTACTACAATACTTTTTAAACCCAAGGATGCATATAGGACTAAAGGCCGGGCAGCCATTGAACCTTCTAAAACAGAAGGACAAAACCATCCGGCTGGAGTGTTGACTCAGTTTTACTTAAAAGACTGGGACAAGAAAGATAGTATTGCACTAACATATATGTCCATGGCGGGGGATACACTGGCTAATTTTACTACATATAGCGACAAAAAAGAAAAAAAGCTAAAAGTCAAAAAAGGAGGGAATACTCATGTCTGGGATACACGTGGGAAAGGAGCAGAAAAACTGGAGGGGATGATTTTATGGTGGGCCAATCTTGATGGGGCGAAGGCTGTTCCGGGCACTTATAAAGTTTATTTGAACAGGAATGGTACGAGTATCTCCGAAACATTTGCCATTTTACCAGATCCAAGAGCCGAAGTTTCATTAGCTGATATGCAAAAGCAATATGATTTTATAAGCGATATAAATTCTACAATAGATAAGGCACATAAATCTATAAAAAAGATACGAAAAATCACTTCCCAGTTAAGTGCTTTTACAAAACAATATAAAGGGAATTCCACAACAGAGGATTTAGTGGAGAAAGCCACGAAAATGAAAAAAGGATTTGAAGAGATTGAAAAGGCACTATATCAAACTAAAAACCGTAGCGGACAAGATCCTTTAAATTTTCCAATTCGGCTTACTAATAAACTGGCTCATTTAAATAGTTTGGTCTCCATTGATGATTTTCCCCCAACAGAGCAGGATATTGCTGTAAAAAACGAATTGACCACGAAGATCAATGCACAATTAAAAACTTTTGATGCAATGATTGATAGGGAAATCAAGGAATTTAATAAGGCTTTTAACGACTTAAAGCTTAATTACCTATTTATCGAAGAATAAAAATTCATATAAAATAATACACCCTAAGAATGAAAAATATTTATGTATTGCTTGTTTTTGTATTTACCTTAAGTCTGGGTTTGGCTCAGGATGCGGAGACTTATTTTAAACCCCTTAAATATCGAAATATCGGTCCTTTTCGAGGAGGCAGATCAGTAACCGCAGTTGGTGTTATTGGAGATCCATTAACGTATTATATGGGAACTACAGGAGGCGGTCTTTGGAAAACTTCCGATGCGGGTCAACGATGGGAAAATATATCGGATGGATTTTTTGAAACAGGCTCCGTGGGCGCAGTTGCTGTTTCTCCCTCGGACCCCAATGTTGTTTACTGTGGTATGGGAGAGCACGCCCCACGGGGAGTTATGACCTCTTATGGTGATGGTGTTTATAAATCTACAGATGCCGGGAAAACATGGAAAAAGTTAGGGCTGAGCAAAACACAACATATCTCCAGAATTGTTATTCACCCTAAAAATCCGGATATAGTTTATGTTGCGGCTCAGGGAGCACTATATGCCCCAAATGAAGAACGCGGAATTTATAAATCTGT
>JABDPH010000076.1 GCA_013042925.1 Eudoraea sp. | reverse complement strand
AGCACTATATTAAAGGTATTAGGATCAGTAATGGTCTCTGTAGCAGTTAATATACATCCTGTATCTACATGTCTGATAAGGAAATTATAGACACCAAAGTCTAAACCGCTAAATACATTTGAGGCCTGGTATGTAGCACCATTGTCTATGCTGTATTCAAATTTAGCCGGATCATTTACAGTTGATGTAACCGTTATCGTAATTTCACCATCCATACCCGGATTACAGCTTATGGCGTTTGTAATTGCCGCGGTGGCGGTAAGCAGTTCATCATAAGGCTGTATGATGGCATTTGTGCTTCCTAAACAGCCATTGCTGTCATAGACATTAATCGTATAACTACCGCCATTAACATCAGTTTCTATGTAGGTAGTATTAGCACCTGTTTGAACTACCACATCATCTCCAAGCGCCGGAGTTCCCTGATCATTTATAAATTCATAAATAACATAAGTGCCACTTCCACCCGTAATTGAGGCATCATCTATTGTTATGGTTGCATTATCAGGATTATTTCCTGAAGTACAACCAAATTCAACAACTATAGGTGCCGGAACACTCATAATTGCGGGTTCTGCAATAGTTATTGAAAAAATATCTGTAAAACAATCGTTAACGCCCGTTCCCCTAACATCGTAGGTTCCTGCAGGAACATTTTCAAAAGTTTTATCATTCAAAATAACGCCTACCGGCATAGGATTTAAAGTATAGGTCAATGGATTATTGCCATTATCAATTTCAATAAGCGTAATACTGCCATCCGCACCTCCGTTACAGGTTACATCGGTATGTATTTCTGTAAAGACAGGAAGTATTGCAGCGGGAACATCTACAATAATATTTTGAGAACAGTTGGGAGGTGTGGTGCTAATATCATGAATTATCACATTATAAGAACCAGCTCCGCTTGCTCCAGTCCAAACATATGGATTGGATGGAAGAGCAATTCTAGCCTGATCAATAGCGCCTGGGCCATCAATTTCAAACTCATAATTTCCCGAACCGGATGTTACTTCAATTGTAATCTCGGCATTAGCCGCAGCACCCGGCTCACAATCAAGCAATGTAGTTTGCATTACAGTAAACTCCAGTGGCGGTATTATGGTAAAAGACTCAGTATCTGCACAACCATTCACGTCGCGAACGGCAATGTTTTGAGCGGCCCCGGAACTAATTCCAGAAACCAGATATTGGTTACTACCATCAAAAACTATATTTTGGAAAGGACCTCCATTAATGCTTAATTGATATGGGGCCACACCGGCAGCATCAAGGGTTACCAGAATCTGAAATTGCCCTTCTGCAACACATTCATCTACGATTACAAGTGAAATATCCGGACTTGCATCTAAAGCTACAGTAACAGGATGGTTTTGAATACAGTCATTTGCATCCTTTACGTAAACGATATAATCTCCAGATTCAACGTTTGCAGTAGTACTGCTTGTCCATCCAGGTGAAGCGGCAGTTGGAGCTGGCGCCGTATTGAGTAAGTATTGGAATTCATATGGGGCACTACCAAATTGAGGCGTTGCCGTGATGACACCCGCATTCACATTACAATTATCATTAACTGGAGAAGCTGCTGTAACCGACAATAAGTTGGTTGATTCATCGACGGTAAAGTTTGAAGAACCAATTGAACAACCAGCAAACGCACCATTAATTTCTGTTAACAATACATAGTATACACCAGGAGGCAATGTTGCAAAATTTGATATACTCACAGGTCCTGCTGGCGGATTTACTGGCGAAGACCCGGTAAAACCAGTGGTTATATTAGATTGTGCATTAAATATTTCGTAGTCGACTTGTGTGGCACCTACATCGTAGTTATCAAAAGTGAAACTCACATTACCATCTGCAGCCCCTGTACATGTTACATTTGCCTCAACCAATGACGTTAACGTCATATTTGAAGGAGAATTTATTGGGGTAGCAGCAGTTTCAAAATAATAACAATTGGTGGTTAAATCGTGAACCACAAAAGTATAAGTAACTCCAGGTATAAGCGCTGTAAATGTAGAAGTATCTCCGCCTACAACATCCGGCGCCTGATAAGAGGCTGAATATGGTATGGTATAACTGTCCAAAATTGCAAACTCATAATTGCCACTACCTACTGCAGATGAAACCGTAACTATAGCTGTACCTCCAGCCGCACAACTTGCAGTTAGAGTAGATACATCAATATCCAGATCATTTGGTGGAGAAGCAATTATATTAGTAGTTCTAAGTGAACAACCATTGGCGTCAACCACATCAACTTCATAAATACCGAATTCAAGTATAGCAAAGGTATGATCTTCACCTCCGGCAGTTGTCAAATAAGATGCAGAATAACCGTTATTTCCTGTTAAATGGTAGGTGTATTCTGCAGTACCTCCGGTTAAATTTTCTACGGTTATTGAACCTGGATCTGTTCCAGTAGCTGGATTACAAGTAATAGGTATTAAATTAATGCTATATGCAATTGCATCAGGCTCATTTATTGTTGCTGGGAAAGGAAGAGAAACACATCCCTTCGCATCCGTAACAGTGACTTCATAGTTGCCGGCAGGAAGGCCTGTGGTCTGGGTTCCATAATT